>JABFSV010000178.1 GCA_013140405.1 Methyloglobulus sp.
TGCAATCCCTAAAACATCATCTGAACGCCGTAGTTGGATTCCAATTGGATTTATGACACCTGATGTAGTTGTCGCAAGCGAATTATTCACAATTCAAGGTGCTAATATTTACCACTTTGGTGTTTTGTCTTCATCAATACACATGGCATGGGTGCGGAGTGTCTGTGGTCGTCTCGAAAGCCGTTACCGCTATTCGGCAGGTATCGTTTACAACAACTTCCCCTGGCCTCAAAACCTGACCGACAAACAACGTCTAACCATAGAAATCGCGGCGCAGGCCGTGTTGGATGCCCGTGCGAAATACCCCGACTCCTCGCTTGCCGACCTGTACGACCCGCTGACCATGCCGCCGGAACTGGTCAAGGCGCACCACAAGCTGGATGCCGCCGTTGACGCAGCCTATTCCAAAAAGAAGTTTTCCGGCGACAGTGACCGCGTTGCCTTCCTGTTTGAGTTATACCAGCAACTCACTAGCCCACTTACTCAAATGTAGGTTGTGCTAGTTCCCAATCTCCAGATTGGGAACAAACAAGGCAAGCTCCAGCTTGCAGAACAACGTTCCCAAGCAGAGCTTGGGAACGAGAGACGAGCGAAATTTTCCGGTGACAGCGGTCGTGTTGCCCTCCTGTTCGAGCTATACAAGCAACTCATTAGCCCAATTTTAAAAATGTAGATGCCATTGATTTTTTATAGAGTAACTGGAGTACAAACCTAGGAAAACTCTGAACAAGTTGATTCCATCCATGGTTCGACAAGCTCACCACGAACGGAATCAACACCTTACCGTTCGTCCTCGACTGCATGGATGCAGGAGGTAGGGCAACGCATGGAGCAGTTGCCGAGAGCTTGTCGAAGGACTTGTTCAGAGTTTCCCTAGGTTTGTATCCCGAATAGTTGAGCCTCAAATCCCATTCCACTTCTGTTTGGCAATCCGTAATGTGTCGCGATTTAAGGAGTCTTATCGCTGCGGAGCGCTATTTTTTTCTGCCAGCCTTCAACTCCTAGGTTTATAACCTAAAATAGACCTCATTGATTACTTAAGGCCAAACTGATTATGGAATTTAAAGAATACCTGAAAATGCTTGTCCAGAACGACGGTTCTGATTTGTACTTAACCGTCGATGCGCCGCCTGCTGCGAAGTTTCAAGGGACATTAAGGTCTCTGGAACCCATCAAACTAACCAAGGAACGGTTAAAAGAAATTGCTTATAGTCTGATGGACCACGAACAACAGAAGGCGTTTGAACATCAGCCGGAATTGAATTTGGCGATTTCAGAACCGGGTATAGGCCGATTTCGGATCAATATTTTTAAGCAGCGCAATTGTTTTTCACTGGTTATCCGTAATATCAAGGTGGAGATTCCCAATGCCGATAAGTTGGGGCTGCCTGATGTATTGAAACGGGTCATTATGGAAAAGCGTGGCCTGATTTTGTTCATCGGCGGCACGGGTTCGGGTAAGTCAACCTCGTTGGCGGCATTGATTGATCACCGTAACGCCAACAGCTCCGGTCACATTATTACGATTGAAGATCCGATTGAGTACATCCACCCGCACAAAAAATCGCTAGTAAACCAGCGCGAAGTCGGGGTTGATACCTTGAGCTATGAGGATGCGCTCAAGAATACCTTGCGGCAAGCGCCGGACGTTATCCTGATCGGCGAAATTCGTAGCCAAGAAACCATGGAACACGCTTTGGCGTTTGCCGAAACGGGGCATTTGTGTTTGTCCACACTACATGCGAACAATTCTAACCAGGCGCTGGACAGGATCATCAATTTTTTCCCGGAAGAACGCCGTAATCAACTTTTGCTGGATTTGTCGCTAAATTTAAAAGCGTTTGTTTCGCAACGATTAGTTCCCACGATTGAAGGCAAGCGGGTTGCGGCTATCGAAATTTTGCTGGCTTCGCAACTGGTCAGGGATTTAATTTATAAGGGTGATATTCACGCAATCAAGGAAGCGATGGAAAAATCCGAAAACATTGGTATGCAGACGTTTGACAGCCATCTGCTCAGGTTATTCAAGGACGGCGTTATCTCGCTGGAAGATGCGTTAACAAATTCCGATTCGCCCAATAATCTCAAGTTGAAGATCAATTTGAGCGAGGGTTATGGTTCTGTGTCGCCAGGGGCTAGGGCTGCGGATCCTGTTAAAAGCGGTGCAGCTGGTGGTTTATCGTTACAGGCTATCGTTAAGAATGAAGATAAGCCAGAGATGTAATAAAGCTAAGGTGATGTTGTTCCGTTAATAAAAGAGATCGGGGGTTTTGTCCGTCCTGCGCCAAACCCCGTTTTTACGTTATAATTCCCCACTTTTCATCGCCATCCAAACAAACTGACGTGACCAGCCAAAACTACGATTTATCGACTTTTCAGGGGCTTATCCTGGCCTTGCAAGATTACTGGGCTGCCCAGGGGTGTATCTTATTGCAGCCCCTGGATCAGGAAGTCGGTGCCGGTACTTTTCATCCTGCCACTTTTTTACGGGCAATAGGCCCTGAACCTTGGAATACGGCTTATGTACAGCCGTCTCGTCGCCCGACTGATGGGCGCTTTGGCGAAAACCCTAATCGCTTGCAACACTATTACCAGTATCAGGTTGCCCTAAAACCGTCGCCCGATAATATCCAGGAGCTTTACCTAGGTTCTTTGCGGCAATTGGGTTTCGATTTGCTTGAACACGATATTCGTTTTGTCGAAGACAATTGGGAATCTCCCACCTTAGGCGCGTGGGGATTGGGCTGGGAAGTTTGGCTTAACGGAATGGAAGTCACCCAGTTTACGTACTTCCAGCAAGTCGGCGGTTTGGAATGCCGTCCCGTCACGGGTGAAATCACTTATGGTTTAGAGCGTCTCGCCATGTACTTGCAAGGCGTTAAGAGCGTTTATGATCTGGTTTGGACGCGAGGCTCATTCGGTGTTGTCACTTATGGTGACGTGTTCCATCAAAACGAAGTCGAAATGTCGTCTTATAATTTCGACCATGCCAATGTGCCGTTTTTGTTCCAATGTTTTGATACTTACGAGCAAGAATGCCAGAAGCTGATTGCTTTGGATTTACCCTTGCCCGCTTATGAAATGGTGCTAAAAGCCTCGCATACCTTTAATTTGCTGGATGCCCGCCATGCGATTTCGGTAACAGAACGACAACGCTATATATTGAGAGTTAGAACATTGTCGAGAGCGGTTGCAGAGGCATATTATGCTCGCCGTGAATCTCTCGGTTTTCCGATGTGTGCCGGACAGGGAGCGTAACATGGCTGCAAAACATTTATTGTTTGAACTGGGGTCGGAAGAATTGCCGCCCAAAACCCTCGTCAAGCTGAGCCAAGCCTTACTGGATGGTGTATTGCAAGGCTTGAGTGCAGCAGAGCTGACGTTTACTGGCTGTAAGGCTTATGCCACACCTAGGCGTTTGGCGGTGTTTATCGAAAACCTGTCCATCCAGCAACCCGACAAAGTCGTTGAAAAACGTGGGCCGGCGATCCAAGCGGCATTCGCTCCAGATGGCAAACCCAGCAAAGCCGCAGAAGGTTTCGCCGCCAGTTGCGGGACGACCTTTGACCAATTGGAAAGGCTGAAAACCGACAAAGGCGAATGGCTTATCTATAAGCAAGCAGTGAAAGGATTGCCCACAGCGCAATTAATTCCCGACATTATTCGCCACAGCATTTCAGCCTTGCCGATAGCAAAACGTATGCGCTGGGGCAGTTTTGCCACAGAATTTGTCCGCCCCGTGCATTGGGCGGTATTGCTATATGGCAACTCAGTCATTGAATGTGAAATCCTGGGCTTAACAACGGGAGCGACGACATCAGGACATCGCTTTCATGCTCCGCAAGCCCTCACTATCACTAGCCCAGAAAGCTATGCTGAAACCTTATTCCAGCAAGGTAAGGTGATTGTTGATGTTGAGCAAAGAAAAGACATTATCCGTGACAAGGCTACCCAAGTGGCGGCGGCTGTCAATGGTACGGCACATATCGAAGACGATTTGCTGGAAGAAATTGCCGCATTGAATGAATGGCCTGTACCTGTTACCGGATCATTTGATCCACGGTTTCTTGAGTTGCCAGCCGAAGTGCTGATTACCACCATGCAAACCAACCAGAAATATTTTCCGGTGAAAAATGCCAGCGGTGCGTTGTTGCCGTATTTTATTACCTTCAGTAATATCGAAAGCACTCGTCCTGAATCCATCAAGCAGGGTAATGAACGGGTGATTACGCCGCGCCTGACGGATGCTGAATTTTTCTGGAAACAGGATAGAAAAAAATCCCTGGCAGATCGCGTAGCAAGCCTGGGCAATATCGTTTTTCAGGAAAAGCTAGGTACGCTTGCAGACAAGACCCAGCGGGTAATAGCGTTGTCAGAATTGATCGCGACCCAGCTCGGCGCGAATGTCGATTGGGCAAAACGCGCCGCGCACTTGGCGAAAGCAGACTTGATGACCGATATGGTCGGCGAGTTTGGCAATCTACAGGGCTTGATGGGACGCTACTATGCTCTGGCTGACAATGAGCCAGCAGAAGTTGCCAATGGCATTGAACAGCATTATTTTCCCAAACAGTCGGGTAGTCCTACGCCAGCCAGCCAAACCGGGCAGATTGTCGCGCTGGCAGATAAGGTTGATACCCTAACAGGGATCTTCAGCGCAGGATTGATTCCTACAGGCGATAAAGATCCTTATGCGTTGCGACGGGCGGCGTTGGGATCGTTAAGGATTATCATCGAAAATGAGCTAAGCCTGGATATTGTTGCGTTAGTTGATGCTTCGCTGAAACAATACAGCCATAGTTTTGATCGTGATGTAACCCGCAAGTTGGTCGTTGATTTTATTTTTGACCGTTTGAAAGGCTATTGCTTGGATCGCGGTTTCGCACCTGATGAGTTTGATGCTGTCATTTCTGTTAAGCCTGTCCAGCCTTTGGACTTCATGAAAAGATTGCAGGCGGTCAAGGCTTTCCGGCAACTTCCCGAAGCCGAAAGTTTGGCTGCCGCCAACAAGCGTATTGGCAATATCCTGAAAAAATCGGATACCGCACCTGCCACGCAAGTAGGCGAATTGGTAGAAGCAGAAGAACGCCATTTGTTCGATACCGCCAAGCAGTCGGCGATTGACATCCAACTGTTCCTGGAAAAAAAGGATTATCAATCCGCACTTTCTCGTCTTGCCCTTACCGAACCTGCCGTTAATGCGTTTTTTGATAAGGTGATGGTGATGTCTGATGACCTTGATCTACGTGCCAGACGCTTGGCCTTGTTAAGTATGCTGTCCGACCAATTTTTGCAGATTGCCGACATATCCAAACTGCAATCGTAAGCTGGGGGCATGGAGCAACGCCGTTATGTGCTACTTGATAGGGATGGGGTTATCAATGATGATTCCGAAGACTTTATCAAGTCGCCAGAAGAATGGCGACCGATTGACGGCAGTCTTGAAGCTATTGCCTTGCTAAACCAACAGGGCTACGACGTGGTGGTGGTTACCAATCAGTCCGGTTTGGCAAGGGGATTGTTTGATGAAGCCATGCTGACCAACATTCATGAAAAAATGCACCGGATGCTTGCTGACAAGGGCGGAGCAATTGCAAAGATTTACTATTGTCCGCACGGCCCAGATAGTTTATGCAACTGCCGTAAGCCAAAACCCGGCTTGCTTGAACGGTTCGCGTTAGAAAAAAATGTCGATTTAAAAAGTATTTGTTTTATCGGCGATTCCCTGCGTGATGTGCAAGCAGCACTAGCCGTTGGTGCAATCCCGTTATTGGTCAAAACGGGTAAAGGCCAACTTACCCTGGTCAACAACCCCAACCTTAATATTCCTGTCTTTGAAAACCTTTATGGCGCAGCACAATACATTGTCTCAAAGCAATAACATACGTATCTATTTAGGTTCAGCGGCGTTTTTTGTTGGCCTGGTTATTTCTACGATTTTGTTTGCCCCCATCATTTTGATTTGTATCGTTTTCCCTTTTTCTATTCGCTATAACATTGGCAAGGGCTGGGCTGGGACAGTGCTAAAAATGGCCGAAATCTGTTGCGGTATTCGCTATGAAGTAGAAGGTTTGGAGCATATCAAAACCGACAGCGCGGCAGTTGTGCTGAGCAATCATCAATCGGCATGGGAAACCATTGCTTTCAGGTATTTTTTGCCGCCCCAAACGTCATTATTCAAGCAATCATTGCTGTGGATACCGTTTTGGGGGTGGGCAATGGCGACATTGAAACCCATTGCGATAGACAGGAACAGCAAAAATTCCGCCTTACGCAAATTAATCAGTCGTGGAACTGAAGCCTTAAACGAAGGTCTATGGGTTGTTATTTTCCCCGAAGGTACGCGCATGTCCATCGATAAGCTGGGCAGTTTTAGTGCAGGTGGGGCGATGCTGGCACAAAAATCGGGGTATCCTGTCGTTCCCATCGTTCTTGATGCGGGTAGATATTGGCCTCGATACAGTTTTTTAAAGTATCCAGGTACAATCAAGGTAAAAATCGGCCCGTATATTGAAAGTAAAGGGCGCAAAGCGTCTGATATTAACAAAGAAGCTGAGGATTGGGTGATTCAAGCGATGCGGGAAATTAGCCAATAAAACAGTTTTCTGGGGCATTCTGACCATTGCTATTACATGAAGTCCGGCGAACTGCGTATAATACATCCCGATGTTGTTGTAAATTTTAATGCTAAGTGGTGCTACGTACATGAAAAAAAAGCTGTTAATTCTTCTATTTCCCTTGTTTGTCGTGGCGTGTGCCGACAAGAGTCAGTATGAAGAAGTCGTTTTAGAAGAAATGAAAAAAGAGCAAGATGTTAAAGATTATAAGATAGACCCTGCCTATATGGCTAAGTGTGTCGTCGACACGACTTACAAAAGAATGCCTGGTTTTTTTGTTTTTGATCCAGACAGGTTGGCGGCTTATCGCAACTATGCCAAAATGTTGAAGATGTCGGTGTCCAAAGATCCGCAAAAGACACTGAATGAGCTACGTAAGGATTTCGGTTCGCCGGATGAGTTGGCCAAAGCCCATTCGGTTTACACTGAAAGCATGATGGACTGTTATACAGCCATTTTGCATGAGGCAGACGGTGACCCCGAAGAAAAGACTTAAGGTTAAATAGGCTTTTTGGCTGGGGTAACGTGTACCTCAGCCTTATCGGAGATCAGTTTTTAATTAACTGAACACTACTCTTCAGAGGGTGATTCCTCAGTAGGGGTAGACACGTGTTCTGTAGGTGTGTGAACTGTTTCTTCGGCTTGTGCAACGGGTTCAGATTTTCTTTCTTCAACCTTCTTTTGTGAAGAATAGACAGGGTCTGGCCTATTTTTTTCTTCTAATTTCGCTTTTTCGGCAGCCTCTTCTGCGGCTTTTTTCGCCAATCGTTTTTCTTCTTCTATTCGCCTGCCTTCTGCCAATGAAGCCATAAAATCTTGAAACCAATCCTGATTTTTAATTTTGGCTAGGTCTGGATCAGCCAAAATATCAGCATCTTCCGGCAAATTACCTTTCTCTTTTGCTGTTTGTAAAGCCTCAAGGCAGTGTTCATTATCGCCACGCACACCATGCACACACGCAAGGTTGAAGGCAGCGACACCAGCTTGAATGGAGTTGGCTTTTTCAAATTGCCTTTTTGCCATTTCATATAGCTCATCACTAGGCGGTACGCTTCTGGCTCGTGCTAAGTCCATACAGGCGACCCCAGCATCAA
>JABFSV010000208.1 GCA_013140405.1 Methyloglobulus sp.
ATTACTGCCCGTGACATCGAAAGTCATGTATCAGAATTAGTCGATAAAACTAAGATAACCCAGGTGTGTCCGGCACGTCTGGTTGGACTTATGTCGGACGATAACACGGTCAATGTCAGCATAAAACACAAGGACGATTCGCTGTGTTTATCGGCGAAACTGCTAGTTGGTGCGGATGGCGGCAATTCATCTGTTCGGAAATTGCTGGACATAGCGCAACAAGTTACTGAATACGGACAGACAGCCCTGGTCACCACAGTTAAGACCTCACTTCCTCACCGAAATATCGCTTACGAACGTTTTACTGAATCAGGGCCTTTGGCATTCCTGCCCATAGGCAAAAACCAGTGTTCAGTAGTTTGGACGCGCAGCAATGAAGATGCTGACTCACTCATGTCAGGCAGTGAAGAGGACTTTCTGGGAGCATTGCAGCAGTGCTTCGGTTATCGGCTAGGACAACTCAGCTTAGCTGCACCGAGACGGGCATTTCCTGTCGCCCTTGTTCGCGCTGATAGGATGCAATCAGGCCGTACCGTCATTATCGGCAATGCTGTCCATCAGCTGCATCCTGTAGCGGGGCAGGGTTTTAACCTGGGGCTGCGTGATGTCGTGCAGTTGGCGGAGATGATCCTCAAACAACATGGGCAAGGTGAAGACATAGGTTCAGCGACATTCCTGAATGAATATGTGGTCGCACGGGAACAAGACCATCGCCAAACCATCACTTTCACCGACACGCTGGTGAAGCTGTTTTCCAATGATTGGTTGGCGTTAGCAGCAGCCAGGAATATTGGCCTTGCTGTCTTGGATCATGTTCCCGCTGCAAAAGCCTTGTTATCAAGACATGCGATGGGATTGGCACAGCGTCTGCCTCGCCTTGGAAGCCGTCCTGAGTATGATAATTAGTGCCTAACAACCCAAAGAGTTAAGATCCATCCGTATTAAAATATTTGATAGTAAGTTGGTGAATAGTGGGCTTGAGACGCTATCATTCCTGAATTGAGCGTTTAATTGCTGCCAAGTAGCAAAAGAAATGTAAATTGTTTGAAATTTGTGCCGAATTGAATTTAACAAATTTGCGTGCATCTGTTATATTCAGGCACGGAATAGGGTTTGCTAGTGGTATGGACTGCATTTAAGTTTAATGGACAGCAAAATAATAATTAATCTAAAGATGGGGAAATCGTTATGACAGAAGGGTTGTTTGTGTTGACCACACTATTTGTTGCTTATGTTATCTATGTCATCGTAAACGAAAAGAAGGCAGGAAGCGCCGCTTCAAAATCCGCAGCGGCTACGCAACCGCAACCTGTGCAGCAGGCGGCTGTGACTGTTGTAGAAGAAAAACCAAAAGCTGCGCCAGTTAAAGCAAAACCAGCAGCCAAAAAAGCGCCAGCTAAACCAGCAGCGGTGGAAAAACCTGCCGAAGCGCCGGTGGCTGCACCTGAACCCGCAGCCATCAAAAGCACTGGTTTGAAAGATCCTAAAACGGGCGAGGTGGCAACTACCTATAGCAACTACCGGTTCACCAAACGCTGGATAAAAGAAGCCCTGGTTGCAGAAAACCTGGTTGAAAAAGTTTATAAGAATGACGAGCTGAATGCCGATGTCGAAGCCAAAATAAAGGCTGGCATTGCTAAGCTTGAGGGCATGGAAAAATACAAGGCTTAGATTTTATCCACAAACTAGCGGACGAGAAAGACTGGGGAAAGGCTTTAGATCACTGTTCCACACAGTTGTTTCTCTAGCCTTTGGTCTTGTGCCTTATTCCTCCATATTGAGTTTTTTCAGCCGATAACGAAACGACCTGAACGTAAGCCCTAGTTGTTTCGCCGCCGCCGTTTTATTCCATTTGTTCTCCTCTAAGGCAGTAGTAATCGCCTTGCGTTCTATGCCGTCCAGATAATCTTCCAAACTTTCAACGGCAGGGTCATAGTCGGGATGTTCTGTGTCGCCATTACTGCTGCTGGCAACGAGCGGCAAATTCAGGTCATCCACTTCGATAGTATTGCCATCGTACAATGCCAAAGCCCGTTCCAGGATGTTTTCCAGTTCCCGTACATTCCCTGGGAAGCGGTATTGTTGCAGGGCGGCTAAAGCTGATGCCGAAATGTCCGGCTTCTTGTTGTCTGCCGTAAGTTTGGTCAATACATGTTCTGTTAGCATGGGGATATCCGCCGACCTTTCCCTTAGTGCTGGTAAAACTAGGTCGATGACATTGATCCGGTAATATAAATCTTGCCTGAATACACCGGCCTTTACCATATCGGCAAGATTACGGTGGGTAGCGCTGAGCAGCCTTACATCAACTGGGATTTCCAGTTGCTCACCGACCGGACGCACTCTCTTTTCCTGAATGGCACGTAGCAACTTAACTTGCAAAGGTTGTGGCAAGTCGGCTACCTCGTCGAGAAACAGGGTTCCGCCATCAGCAGCCTGGAACAGCCCTTTTTTATCGCTGACCGCCCCAGTAAAACTGCCCTTCTTATGCCCGAAAAACTCACTTTCCATCAATTCATGTGGAATAGCCCCGCAGTTAATGGCAACAAACGGTTTGTCGCTGCGCGAACTTTGCTGATGGATTAACCGCGCCACCAATTCCTTCCCTGAGCCGGATTCTCCGCTGATATAAACAGGTGCTTGGCTACGCGCTAGCTTGTCAATTCTCGATCGGATGTCACGCATAACCGAAGAATCACCTAGTAAGGTATTCCGGGTTCGCCGTTCTTTAGGTAAATCAGGGCTAGAAAGTTTTAATGCGCTGTTGATGAGTTGTCTCAACCCCGCTAAATCAATGGGTTTGGAAACAAAATCGAAAGCCCCCTTTTTCATGGCCAGTATGGCTGTGTCCATACTGCCATGTGCGGTGATGACTGCTACCGGTATGGGTTTGGGCATTTTCTGGATGAAGTCAACCAGGTTCAAGCCATTGCCATCAGGTAGCTTCATATCGGTCAGGCATAGATCAAACGGCTTTTGTTGCAATAAAGCCTTGGCATCCTCAATATTTTCGGCAGAATGAGTTTGAATACCCATTCTGTCGAGGGTCAGCTCCAACAGCTCGCGGATATCCGGTTCGTCATCGACAATCAAGGCCTGTGGTTTATTCATATTTCAATTGTGGTTAAGTTTGCATCTCGTATACTTAGCCTAAAGCAGCTACGATTTTCATCCGTTAAATGATAGCTTAATTTTGCCTGATTTAACTCCGCCAGCTCTCGTGAGATGTAAAGACCCAGTCCGGTACCTTTGGGCGAAGTCGTAAAAAATGGTTCAAAAAGCTGTTTCAGATGTTCTGGGCTAATGCCTGAACCGTTATCTATCACCTCTATACAAGGGCCATGAGGGCTGTTTTGCGTCCGTATCAATATCGGCGCCCGTTCGGGTTGGCCGTATCGCAAGGCATTTTGACATAAATTATCCATAATTTGCTTTAAATGCCCAGGGTCGATAAAGCCTGGCATCAAGGTATTGTCCAAAGAGAGGCTAAATGCAGGATTCGTTGCAGTTGCGTACTCAACGTAAAAATTTTCAAAGTAATCATTCAGCCAGTGCGCTAAATCAATTTTTTCGCGTTTAGAATCAGTCCTTTTAGATAAATTTAAAATATCTTCAATGATTTGGTTAACCCTATCGGAATTGGTTTGGATGATTTTGGTCAACCGCAGATCCTGGCTTGTTAACTGGGTGCATTCCGACAGCAATTGTCCGGCATGGCTGATAGCCCCTAAAGGATTGCGGATTTCGTGGGCGATACTTGCGGTCAACCTGCCCAATGAAGCCAATTTGCTTTGCTGCAAACGTTGGTTGTATAAGGCGATGTCTTCCAGAATAATCATGTAATAAACTTGCTGGTGGGTCGGTAAGGCCATAAAGCGGCATTGGATTTCTTTTTCACCCGATTGCGGCAACATCGCCACGTTATGTTCCGGTGCAGTCAACCATTGCTGAAATGCTTGCGACAAATTCTCGGAAACTCCCCTGAGTTTATGGGGTATAAGGGATAAATTTGAAAATCGCAATACTGCCGGATTTGCTACATGAATGACATGCTGTTTGTCTGTAATTATAATCCCCGATTGCAAATGCTGAATGATATATTGGTTGAGTTCTTCCAGTTGAAGGATGGTGTGTTGTTGCTGGTCAGTAAGTTGTAACATCTGTTCAGAGCGTCTTGCCAAAACCAATGACAACAATGCAATAGCAAAATAAGACGCGCCCAGCATTCCTGCGTACGTGTAATTGGTTTTTGCAAAAATATGCTCCTCGGCAGCGTACAGCTCCGCTGACAATATTGCTAAACTGGCAATGGCGGCAAAGACCAGCGCACAACGCCCACCAATGAGCAATCCTCCGGCTGCCATGGAAACCGCCAGCAAAATACCCACCCCGCTACTGATTCCACCCGATGTGTGCATGAGTAAAGTTAACATGACAATATCGGTAAAAATCAGTAGCTGCGCCAATAGGCTGTAACTCAGTACTCGCCAGGTGATGCAAACCCCAAGAGCGAGGGTCAAAAACAAATAAGTCAGACTGCTGTAACCATACATCTGTCGGTCAAATAAGCTGAAAGACAAAGGTTCAAATTTTAAAAAAAACAACAGGCTAAATGAGCAAGCCAGGATAAAGCGATAGATATAATAGACATTCAGCAATTGCCAGGCTTGGATGGCAGGTATCCCATAACCCTTAGAAAAGGGGCAAGGGTAAATAATCTTTGGATTGTTGATGTGCATCTTGGTATTTAGAATTACGCTTTTCAGGGACTTAGCCAGAATTGTCGGTTATCATAACTATAGCCGAAACTTGTGCAAACACACAGACTACAATCAATCGTACTGCTTATCAGACAATAGGAAAAATCAATGAATATCCATGAATATCAGGCCAAACAGCTCTTTCTGGAATACGGGATACCGGTTCCTGATGGCAAGCCTACGATGGCATCCGAAAATGCGGCAGAAATTGCCAAGATGCTTGGTGGTGAAAGCTGGGTAGTCAAAGCACAGGTTCATGCCGGTGGCCGGGGCAAAGTCGGTGGGGTCAAGTTGACCAAAAACAGCGCAGAAATCGCGGATCTCAGCAAAGCCATGTTAGGTACTCGATTAGTTACCCAGCAGACTGATGCAGCGGGTCTGCCAGTCAATCAAGTGCTAATCGAAAAAACGTATCCCATTGAACGCGAGCTATACCTGAGCTTGCTGGTGGATAGGACTAGCGAACGGATGGTTTTTATCGCCTCGGCAGCCGGCGGTATGGATATTGAAACCGTCGCCCATGAAACGCCTGAACAAATAGTATCGGTAAAAATTAACCCGATAGCGGGTTTACAATCCTACCAATGCCGCTTGATTGCTTACTCGTTGGGGCTAAAAGGCCAGCAACATAAGGCGTTAGAAAAAATCATGCAAGGTATGGTTGGTTTAATGTTAGAAAAAGATGCCAGCCAGATTGAGATTAACCCACTCATCGTCACCGATAAAGGCGAATTAATGGCGCTCGATGCTAAAATCAACTTCGATGATAATGCTTTGGCGTTGCATCCCGACATTCTGGCATTCAAAGATCCCTCGCAGGAGGATGACAGGGAAAATATCGCCCAACAATTTGGCCTTAATTACATCACCTTGGAAGGCAATATCGGCTGCATGGTCAACGGCGCGGGTCTTGCGATGGCGACGATGGATCTGGTCAAGCTCAAAGGCGGCAAACCCGCTAATTTCCTGGATGTTGGTGGTGGCACTAATGTCGAAAAAGTCTGTGAAGCCTTCAAGCTTATCCTGTCCGACCATCACGTTAAAGCCGTACTGGTGAATATTTTCGGCGGCATCGTCAAATGCGACGTCATCGCACAAGGCATCTTGGCGGCAATAAAAGAAGTCCATGTCAGTATTCCTGTTGTGGTTAGGTTGGAAGGCACCAATGTTGAGGAAGGCAGGGCATTATTAAGCAATACCGGACTTAATCTTTATGCAGCGGATGATTTAGCTCACGCTGCGGAACAAGTTGTTGCCTTGGCAGGAGACGCAGCATGAGCATACTGGTTAACAAAGACACTAAAGTTATCTGCCAAGGGTTTACCGGCAAACAAGGGACATTCCACTCCCAAGGCGCACTCGAATACGGTACACAACTGGTTGGTGGCGTTACCCCAGATCGTGGCGGAGAAAGTCACTTGGGCTTGCCCGTATTCAATACCGTCCACGATGCCGTAAACAGCACGGGGGCAACAGCCAGCATGATCTACGTGCCGCCCTTTTACACAGCAGATGCCATCCTGGAAGCGGTCGATGCAGGTATTAAGCTCATCGTCTGCATCACCGAAGGCATTCCCATCTTGCAAATGCTACGGGTTAAAGCCGCACTGGCGCAAACCGATGTCTTATTGATAGGTCCCAACTGCCCTGGCATCATCACCCCTGGCGAGTGCAAAATCGGCATCATGCCGGGCAAAATACATCTTCCTGGCTCGATTGGTATCGTTTCCCGTTCAGGCACATTGACCTATGAATCTGTCTTCCAGACCACCAACGAAGGCTTAGGGCAAAGCACCTGCGTCGGCATCGGTGGCGACCCCATACGTGGTATGAATTTCATCGACGTACTTAGCCGCTTTCAGGAAGACGACCAAACCAAAGGCATCGTCATGGTCGGCGAAATCGGTGGCAGTGATGAAGAAGCCGCTGCTGACTACATCAAAGCCCACGTCACCAAACCAGTCGTCGCTTATATCGCCGGACAAACTGCGCCCCCTGGCAAGCGCATGGGCCATGCTGGGGCGATAGTCACAGGCGGCAAAGGCACAGCCGAAGGCAAAGTGGCTGCGCTCAAAGCCGCAGGAGTTGAGGTCGTTAATTCACCGACGGATATTGGTGTGGCAATCAAGGCGTGTTGCAATTAATTTGAATACATAGGATGTGCCGAGGAACGAGGCGCATCAAATCCGAATGATGCGCTTCACTTTGTTCAGCACATCCTATGCACTAGGATTGTACTTCGGAGTTGAATCCGCCAGACATTCGATCTCGTATAAATAACGTTAGACAAAACTGGCATATGAAGAACATTATCGTAATACTCATTATTGTAGGCCTGGGCTGGTATGGCAACCAAAAATACCGAGCCCATCAACAAAAACTACAATCTGATACCTCAGAAACAACAATGGAGTATGTCGCCAATTCAGAACCTGATGCCCCCATAAACAGTAATCAGTTCAAATGTGATGGTAGAACCCATTGCTCTCAAATGACTTCATGTGAAGAAGCAAAGTTTTATCTAAACAATTGCCCCGATACCAAAATGGATGGTAATCACGACGGTGTTCCTTGTGAAAAACAATGGTGTCGGTAAGATTTAATTTATGAGTGGTTTATTATTTTTTGACTTCCATGGCCGAAAGGGGCATGTTGCCCCGTTCGCATGGTTTCCGCGTAGTTCAGGATGACGGTACAAACAAAACGTATGTGACGGGGTTGCAAACCTGTCTCTTGATCACATTTTACTTGAGAAACAAACTATAACCCTATAAATAAATATAGGGTTTGTAATAAGTATGATTCCAACAGATGAGCTAGGGTGGTCACAACAACTCTTTGGCGGAAGCGACCTAGGGGATGCCAGACGGACAGCGCGGTTAGTTGACGTGGCGGCACGCATGGCGAAACAGGTAGGCAGTTCGCTGGCGAAGAGTTGTGACG
>JABFSV010000223.1 GCA_013140405.1 Methyloglobulus sp.
TTTAAATGTTTGTTTGAGCATGGTTTTCTCCCTATTGACAGTGGATGTTGGGTACAGATGTAAGGTGTTTATTGCTGCTGTTCAGTAATTCGGTAGTGGGTTAAGCCTGTGATTTGACTGATGAGGAGGAGTGACAAACCTTACCCGCAGGGCATAAAAGGTTTGTCACTCCAAAATATACGAACTCACGGGTATGAAGCCGACAAGTTCATCAAAAAGCACAGGCCTAACCCACTCAGTAATCTTAGCCCAATTCCTTAGCGGCATCTTCAGTCCGAAAAAACACTTTTCCGGGTTTGAGCTGTTCAAGAAAATCTGTTTTCGCCAGTTTATCCAGCACCGGGCCTTTGGCTTCCGAAATATTCAGCGTTTTTCCTGATGCCTGTAAGTCATGGTTTATTGCTTCCAGGGCTTCTAAAGCGGTTGCGTCTATATCGCTGACTGAGGTAAAAATCAGTACGACATGCTTGATGTTTGGCTGCCGACTTAATTCATCGGCAAGATAGTCTTCGACATAGCTGACATTAGCGAAGGTCAGGCTTTCGTCTATTCGCACCAATAACAAGTGATGCCAGGTTTCCACGGAATGGCGTTTGATATTGCGGAAATGTTCGGTTTGGGGTATCCGCCCAACGACTGCGATATGGGGTTGGCTGGTTTTGCGGAGTTGGCTTGTTAAAGTAAGGATAATTCCCAAGGTAATGCCTTGCTCAATACCTAACGCCAAAACACCTAGCAAAGTCACCAATTCCGCAACGCCATCGCCGCGATCATAATTCAAGGTATGGAAGATGTGCCTAACGCGCACCAAACGGAAGACCGCCACGATAATGATGGCGGCTAACGCTGCCTTGGGGATGTTGGCAAACCATGCGCTGAAAAAGATGACGGAGAAACCGAGAATGGTTGCCGCAATTAGCATTGCCATCTGCGTACGCGCACCTGCGGAGAAGTTAACCATCGTCCGGCTGAATCCGCCCGCAACTGCCATGCCACCGGAAACCGCAGTGACTAAATTGGCGACACCTAACGCTATCAATTCTTGGTTCGGGATTATTTTCTCCCCCCTGAGATTGGCAGTGACTTTAGCAATGGCAACACTTTCTATGTAAGCAATCAGGGCAATAAAGGTAGCGCTTGGGAGTAAGGGCTGCCATTTGGTAATATCAATAAAATCAAGGCTAATTGCAGGGAATCCAGAAGGCACTTCGCCCACCATTGCGACTTTATAGCCTGAGTCTAAGTCAAAAAACGTGGTTGCGAAGGTGGCAAGGAAAACAGTCAATAAGGGGCCGCATTTGCTGATGGCAGTTATTAAAGTGAGTGGCAATGTGGTTTTTTTAAGTAACTTACTGAGCGGTTTCCCAAAAAATATGAGCAGACTAAGTGCCGACATCGAAAGAGCCAAGCTGGCTACATTAACGCCTTGCAAATAGTGCTGATAACATGCCTCATCAAAGCCGCATGACGGCGGCTTTAAGCCTGCTAACTGAGGTATTTGGCTGGCTATAATCAACAAGGCGGCACCACTGGTAAATCCCGCAAGTACCGGATGGCTGATAAAATTAACTAGATTGCCCATTCGCAATAGTGCCATCATCAGCATGATAAGCCCGCTTTCAGCCGCTAGTATCAATGCGCTCTGTACGGGATTCCCCAAAGCGCTAACCTCTGGTGTTGCCAACGCGCTGGCAATCATAATGGCAGCGATAGAAACTGGCCCTACGGATAAGGTACGGCTGGTACCGAGCAGGGCATAGATTGCAGTCGGCAGGATGCTGGCATACAAACCCATTTGAGGCGGCAACCCTGCCAGAATGGCGTACGCTATACCTTGCGGGACTAGCAAAATAGCGGTAATGATGCCTGCAAAGATGTCCCCATCAAAATCTCGACGCGTGTAGTTTTTTAGCCAATTTACAATTGGGAAAAAATCGGCCAGTTGCGAGTTGTCGGGTTGTTTATCGGGCATTGCGGTTAGTAGTTTCTGGTTTCTGGTTTCTATGTTTTGGCACAGAAAAATTTAAAATTTGCTGGGCGAAAATGTTCGGAATATCAGGAATTAAACGAACAAAGTTGGTGAATTAGCGTGTCCTGGATGTTTGCAAAAAAATATCAGGCTACGCTAATCCACTTGTTAAATAAGGCGGATTATCTAACGCCTATTCTTCTTTCATAAATTTTTTGGCATACGATTCCAAATGAGGAATATCTATTCGGTAGCCCTTTATCATTAAACTCCAGTATAACCAAGGGAAGCCGATGGTTTTGCCTATCCACCAGATAAAGCGGTTTTCGCGTGGGTCGAGCAGGGGGAATGACGGCGTTACTTTGCCGCCATAAGCAAATTCGGCCAGCATGACGGTATTGAGAGATGTGGTCAATGGGCAAGAGCCGTAGCCGTCGTATTTTTCTTCAACAGGCTTTGAGTTCATCAGGTTAAGGATGTTATCCACCAAGATAGGCACTTGTTTACGTACTGCAGCGGCAGTTTTGGCGTTGGGTGTTGAGGTGGCATCGCCCAATCCGAAAATATTAGGGTACTTATTGTGTTGCAAGGTTTTCTCATGCACATCAACCCAACCGGCAGCATTCGCTAATGGGCTTTGTTTGATGAAATCCGGTGCGCTTTGTGGCGGGGTAACGTGAATCATGTCGAATGATTTGCTGACAGTTGTCTTTTTACCTTCACTGTCGGTGACTTCAAAAGTGGCTGTTTTTGCTTCACCGTCAACGGCTATCAGATTGCTGCTAAAGTTGGTTTTAATGCCATAACTGGCGACCACTTTAGAGAGTGCTTTGGCAAAAAAAGGTATGCCGAACATAGCTGGGCCGGCATTACAGAATTCAATGTTGAACTTATCTAGGATACCTCTTTTGCGAAAGCGGTCGGCAGCAAGATACATGATCTTTTGCGGTGCTCCGGCACATTTGATGGGCATGGGCGGCTGGGTGAACAAGGCCGTACCGGATTGCATCGCCTGGATGGTTGTCCATGTGTATTCAACGTGATCGACCGAGTAATTGCTGCACACATTATTTTTGCCCAGCGTTTCCTTCAAGCCACTGATTTTACCCCAATCCAGTTGTAGGCCTGGGCAGACGACCAAGAAGTCGTAAGTCACTTTATTGCCGGAACGCAGGGTTACGCTATTCGCGTCTGGCTGAAAAGTTTCTGCATATTCCTTAATCCAGGTGACACTGGGATGGATCAAATCCTTTTCATTTCGGGTGGCTTGCTTCAGCGTGTAAGCGCCGCCGCCAATGATCGTGAAGCCAGGCTGGTAATAGTGTTTTTCGGCCGGCTCGATCAAACCTATTGCAATAGATGGGTTTTGGCGGCGCATATTGTTGGCGACTGAAACGCCAGCAGCGCCGCCGCCGACGATTAATAGGGTATGGTGTTGATCTGACATGATTCCTCCAAGGATGTAATTATTGTTTTAATTTTCATTGTTTAATTATAGCTTTGATATGTTTTCGCACTAAGTAGGCGCAGGGCTTGACCGTCATAACGCTAACATTTTCAAGCCCTTTTTCACCTAAAATTTGTCGGGAGTCAACAAATTTTCAATAATGTTATATCTAAGCCGTTTTTTGCCAACCTTCATAACCGCCAGCAATAGAAACCACATTGGTATAACCCAAGGCTTTCATGTTGACGGCTGCCATTGATGCGCGTCCGCCGGTGCGGCAATAGATGATGACTGGTTTGGCCTTGTCGGCCAATTCAGGCACTGTACCAATTTTGAATTCTAGGACGCCGCGTGGTAGTAAGATAGCATTGTCGATGTGGCCTGCGGCGTACTCGCTTTCTTCACGGACATCAACAAGTGCAATGTCGCTTTCAGCCAACAATTGCTTTGCCTTGTCCACCGTGACCTCGGTAATCTGCTGTTTTGCTGCCGCCACCATATCTTGCACCGTTATACCGCTTGATTTTGGCATATCGCCGCCGCAGTTTACGGTTGGTTCATCTCCAGTTTTGGCATTTTCCCGAACCCGTTCCCTATGGGCAACAGCATCCTGACGTTCATTTTCTTCCAGGCCGCAATAACGGTTGGCAGGCACGGCTTCGTCGATCAGCTTTGGTTTCGGTAGATTAAGATTATTCATGATGGTTATGAATTCTTCCCGTGTTTTACCTGCCAGCCTGGGGTT
Source organism: Methyloglobulus sp. (assembly GCA_013140405.1). Lineage (GTDB taxonomy): Bacteria > Pseudomonadota > Gammaproteobacteria > Methylococcales > Methylomonadaceae > Methyloglobulus. Next base: position 4,162 of record JABFSV010000223.1, read on the forward strand.
GGTGGTTCTTTCCTGCATGATATTGCTGACCCAGCGTTGTTGATAATCATGGCCTGGATAAACCAATGTATCATCAGGCAAGGTGAACAGGCGTTGGGTGATACAGTCGTAAAGCGCCCCGGCATCGCCACCTTGGAAATCAGTACGCCCACAGCCGCCAATAAACAAGGAATCCCCCGTAAACACGCGGTCACGCCACAAAAACGAAATGCTGCCTTTGGTGTGTCCAGGGGTGGCGATGACCTTGATGTGTTCGCCGTTAGCGAAAGAAAACACATCGCCATCTTTAATCTGGATATCCGCTGTTTCTGCACCGCATAAGGCGCTGACTCCTGTTTCTGCGCCCAATTTTTTCCGTAACAAGCCGCCGGCGGTGATGTGGTCGGCATGGACATGAGTTTCCAGTGAATATTTCAGTTGTAGGCCATGTTCTGCCAGCAAAGCCAGGTAATTGTCGATATGTGTGTTGACTGGATCAATCAAGACCGCTTCTTTATTGACAGGGTCGGCAATCAGGTAAGTGTAAGTCCAGGTTTCTTGGTCGAATAATTGTTTGAATAGCATGATGTCTCTCCGGTAGTTAGCAAAGCTGATTACGTTTATACTAAAGCAATGACTATGCCAAAATATATGTTTAATATAACTTATTGATACATAATAATTTTATATTCTTATAGAGCATTTCTGTTGATTTTTTGTTGCATATAAATGTTTCATTGATACATAAGCTGTTTCATTGTTACAGGATGAAACAAATGAAACAGGTTTTTAATAGTTGAGGAAACTCTGAACAAGTTGACTCCATTCATGGTTCGACGACCGAAGGAAGTGCCTGTGGTGCAAGCTCACCATTTATAACCTAAAGGTCACAAGTGTCCTTTGGGTACGAACGGAATCAACATAAACCGTTCGTCCTCGACTGCATGGATGCAGGAGGTAGGGCGCCGACATTAGGCGCTTTAGGCGACGCATGGAGCAGTTGCCGAGAGCTTGTCGAAGGACTTGTTCAAAATTTCCTTAGGCATTCTCGACCAATCCGTCATTTCTGCAAGTAATAATGACGGGGATTAACTTGTTACGGGTTTGGTTCTTATAATGAAGCTAAATTTTAAAGTCGTGCCAGACTTTTGTGTTTTACTTTTATCGCTTGAGCAATCATTGGACAATAGATAAGGAGATAGGATTATGTCGTACGATATGGGGGCGTTTGCGGTTAGTTGTCTGTTGGTCTTGATTTATTACTCGTGCTTAGGTCGGCGTAGTCGCCGTGAGCCTAATTCGAGTGTGTATGCACTCAATGTGAGGGTTCGGGAACAATGGATAGATATGGTAATGAGGAAAGGTAATATGGAGATTCTAGCTGTCCAAACCTTACGCAATTCAGTCATGGCCGCCAGCTTTATGGCTTCGACCTCGATTTTGTTGATAATCGGCACTTTAAACATCAGCGAAAAAATAGGGCAATGGGCGCTCGATTGGCATCCCTATGGCTTGGCCCACACTTTTTCCACGGAATTATGGCAAATAAAACTGGGGCTGTTGTTGCTAAATTTTTTTATTGCCTTTTTCTGTTTTTCTATGGCGATACGCTTCTACAATCACGTCGGTTATATGATTAATTTGCATACTGACGTATCAGCGAACGGTGACTTGTATAAACAAAACTGCGCCTATTTAAACAGGGCTGGAAATTATTATACATTTGGCACTCGAACTTTCTTTTTTAGCTTGCCGATCATATTGTGGTTTCTTGGCCCCTATTTTTTGGTCTTGGCAACGCTGGCGTTGATAGCTGGGCTTTCTATGCTGGATAAGGTGCCAAGCTGAGCGTTTTAGGCAGAAACCACTGGATCGATAAAAATCAGCTCTCTCATAGGGTGTCCTTACCTGGATGCTGGTTATCATCTTCGGGGTTGCCGAATTTTCTCGACGTATACGATAGAATGAAAATTGACAGGCTCAATAAGACGATTGCAGCGGTAATGCTCATCAGTAACAAGATATGAAAATTGTCCGTTACCATCTGTACGTCAATCACAAGGTGCCGTGACAACGCAGTAATCGCAATATAAATCAGGTATTGCACTGGCAAACGATGGGTCTTGAAATAAATGCCGACCATGGCACCCAATTCCAGGTAAATAAACAACAGCAAAATGTCTTCTAAGGTGGCATGTCCAGTTTCCACCATTTTGAGGTATTCGTGTGCCGCTGACCATACTATTGTTGCCCCTATTCCAAACAGCGCAAGATGATGGAAAAGACTCACCAAACCATTGCCGATTTTTTGGATTAAGAGAATTTTATCGTCCATTACACTGCTCCTTGAGACGTTGACTTGCTTTAGGTTTTTTGAGAACCAGAAAAAACCTTCCCCGCTGGAATTATTGGAGGTTGTTATAGTTTCCAGATTTCCGATGATAATCCTGTTTAATGATCGGGATCATCGTTAATTTCGAGCCATAAAGCATTGATAATTGCCAAAGCACACGCCAAAGCGACCCCTAAAATCCAAGCAAAATACCACATACTGATTCTCCTTTAATACAAGACGTGCTGATTTTTTTGAATATCTTCAACCGTTACCTTGCCGCGCAGGACACGATAAACCCAAGCGGTATAGGCCATGACAATGGGCATCATCAAGACAGTAGCAAAGAACAATAATTGCAGCGTGTAACGACTGGCACTGGCATCCCATACCGTTAGGCTACTGGAAGGAGAGGTGCTGGAAGGCATGATAAATGGAAACATCGAACCTGCTGCCGTCACTATTGCACAAATGACGACTACACAGCTCGCTAAAAAAGCCAGTCCTGTATGACGTTTAACCGATAAAAATACGACCAACCCAGCACTGGTAATAGCCAATACGGGTGCTAACAACAACCCTGGATACATGCTGTAGTTGGCTAGCCATAAGCCGTTTTCTTTGGAAACTGTTTTTGATAATGGATTTGTGATAGTGGTGGTATCAATAGTCGAGGTAATACGATAACCGTCTAGGTCTATGGCAACCCAAATGCCGGCAACGATGAAGCCCACTACAAACACCACGGCACTCCAACAGATGACACGTCTGGCACGTTCCGCTAATGCCTCTTTGGTACGCAAGTGTAGGAAGGTCGCACCATGCAAGCACATCAAGCTCACCCCGACGAGAACACAAAGCAAGGCGAAAGGCTGGAATAAATCCCAGAAACTGCCGGTATAGCTAGAACGTAAATCCATATCAAGCTGAAACGGCATGCCGATGATTAGATTGCCTCCGGCGAGGCTCAATACAACTGTCGGAACTGCACCGCCGACGAACAGCGCCCAATCCCAGGTCGAACGCCAACGCGGGTTTGGGAGTTTACTGCGATAGTCGAACCCGACTGGACGCAAAAATAAACCAAATAACAGCACCAGCATACCGGTATAAAGGCCTGAAAATAAGGTGGCGTATACCAGCGACCAAGCCCCAAACG
>JABFSV010000406.1 GCA_013140405.1 Methyloglobulus sp.
AATTCCTAAATGAAGTCGTAACCAGATAGCTTTTCAATAAACCAGCGCAAGACTTTACCCTTGTTCGAGGTTTTCCACGCCATGTTACCCAGCCGGACGGGGCATGTTGCCCCGTTCGTAGGATTTCAACGTGGTTCAAAAACGTCACCGTTGGCAAAACGTGAGTGACGGGGTAACATACCCCGCCACTCGGGGAAGTGAGTGAGGTTCACTCTGTTCACCGCATCCTACGTGCTATGGACTTTTCGGAAATTTGAATGACTGTCAAAAATATTGCCAAATTAATAATGGATCAATTTTAGAACATTCTCCTTGGTTTCCCGTTGCAATATATCTTGATAACAACTCATACTCGCGGATTTCCGCGTACGGCGGGTAACGAACGAGTGACGGGGTATGTTACCCCGTCACTCACGTTTTGCCGACGGTGGCGTTGTTGAACCACGTTGAAATCCTACGAACGGGGCAACATGCCCCGTCCGGCTGGAGAGTATCTCCCACAAAAGGAAAAATATCTATGTCTCAAAATAGCAATAAACCTATTGAAAGCGAACAAGAAATTGAGAGAAAAAGGTTGTTTGATGATGCGATGATAAAACTTGAAGAAAATGCACTAAGGCTTCAACAGTATCGAGATCAACAAGCCGAACAAGTAAATACTGAAATTAAAAGAGAAAGCAATGAGCTCATTACCGTATATATGATATTGCTTTTGCTTTTGCTTTTGATTGCTTTTATTGGTATTGCTATTTACGTTATAAGCTCGTATGGAATTGTTGTTGCTCTTTTAGGTATTTTTGCATTTACTATTGTCGGTGGATTATTTATTGCCATCTTTGGAACACCTGAAGAAAAAGCTCAAACAGCATTTGGTTCGTTAAATCCACTAATGAATTGTCCACATTGCAACGCTTCTGGAAATATTCGCACCAAACCCATTACAGTGAAAAAGGGAATTAGTGGCGGCAAAGCGACGGCTGGATTACTAACAGGCGGTATCTCATTGCTAGCGGTAGGATTGTCCCGAGAAGAAAAATCAACCCAAGCTCACTGCCAAAAGTGTAACAACACTTGGCAATTTTAGAATACCGAACAGGCAAAACCCACTGCTGTCCCACAGTTTAACAATAAAGTCGGCCTAAGAAATCCTTGTCGAGTTACAATAAGTTTATCACAACATATTGAACAATAAAGGAACTTAGGCCACGGCACATCGTAATACAGTCCTGTCACAATTGCTTAAAATCGTCGGCAGAGATGAGTTTGAGAAAGTCGCATCAGCCCACCACCAAGGCCAAAGGCTGCGTAAAACGACGCGCTGGCCGCAGTTTGTACCCAAAGGGCATAAATCGCCCTGGCTTTCGCGCAGTTGACCGGGCGGCAAAGCCTGCGCGACATCGAGTCGAACCTAAACGCCCAGCGGCAACACGCCTACTATCTTGGGGGCGCAGCTGTCACCCTAAAGAAGGGATTGCCCGACGTGAGGCAGTTGGTTTGCTTTGATGCCGAGACGCAAAAGGAATACACCTTCATCACCAACCACTTCAAATTGTCGGCACAGACTATCGCGGACATTTATTTATGCCCTTTGGGTACAAGCAACGCTGGCAGGTCGAGTTGTTCTTCAAGTGGATCAAGCAGAACCTCAAGATCAAGTCCTTCCTGGACACCAGCCAGAATGCGGTGATGACGCAAATTTGGGTGGCCATGTGCGTCTATTTGCTGCTGGCTTACCTCAAGTTTTGCAACCAAGTCGAGGCCTCGCTACAGTAATTCATTAGGTTACAGGCACTGAACCTGTTCGCCAAACGCGACCTCATCCAACTCATCAAAGCCGAACCTCCGCCTGATGATTGTTCCTTTATGCAAGTTGATTTATGGTGTGCCTAAACTGTGGGACAGCAGTGAGTCCGACCCCTTTGATTGGCTAAATGAAGTCGTAACCAGATAGCTTTTCAATAAACCAGCGCAATACTTTACCCTTGTTCGAGGTTTTCCATGCCATATTGATGGTTTCTATGGGTATCGTGTTTTCCACTGGCAATGCTATAAGTTGGCCTAATTCAAGCTGAACCTGAATACGGTGTGCTGGTAGAAATCCGACACCTAGACCCAAACACTGGGCGTTTATTTTTTCAGTAATCGACGGCACACTCAAGACCGGACGCTTGCTGAATATGCGACGGCTTTGCGGGGCTTGGTTTCTGGCTGAATCCTTGACTACGATAAAACGGTGCTGCCCGATCAGTTGCTGGGAAAGTGGCAAAGGTGCGTTCGTCAGCTCATGCCCGGGCGCAACGGCGAAAAGCCATTCAATCTCGCCAATCTTGTGGTATTTAATGCCTGGACTGGTCGTGGTTTCAGTGCCTGCACCGATGACCAAATCCGCCCGATTGCTCACTATAGCTTCTTGCGCCCCGCCTAACACTTCCTCATAAATATTGATTTCAATATCCGGCAACACCTTGTAAAACTCGTTTATCAACGGATAAATGAACTCAAAACTGAGGATTGAGTCGATTGCAATATTGAAAACAGGCTCGAAGCCGCTATGGGTTTTTTTTGTGGCGACTGCCAAGCGTTCGGTAGCCTCCAGGATTTCCCGGCCTTGCTCAAGCAAGACTTGTCCGGCCTGCGTCAATACAGCTTTCCTGCCTTCCTTGCGGAACAATACCACATCCAGGTCTTGTTCCAGTTTCTGCACGGTATAGGAAATAGCTGAAGGTACCCGGAACAATTCATTGCCCGCTGCGGCGAAACTGCCTTTCCGGTCTATGGCATCCAGGACTTCAAGGGCATCAAGGGTGATCGGGTATTTCATGACAATTATTGTTCAAATATTTTGAATGTATTAAGCAAAATCTATCGCTTTTTATTCTAATAAGCAACTCTATAATGGCTTTAACGTTTCAATTTATTAAATATTTGCGAGGTAAGTATGAAAGATTTAATCAATAAAATTCTAGTTTCACATGCTGGTTGGGAAGCTGTTATGTTGCGTGTGCCTATCGGCATTATTCTTGCTGCACATGGCAGCCAAAAATTGTTTGGTTGGTTTGGTGGTTATGGATTGGAGGGAACGGGGCAATTTATGGCGTCAATAGGTTTAAATCCAGGTTTTCTCATGGCGTTATTGGCGGGCAGCGCGGAATTTTTTGGCGGTTTAGGGCTAATACTGGGCTTGATGACCCGCCCTGCGGCGGCGGCAAGTGCACTCACGATGTTGGTCGCGTTGTTTGGGGTGCATTGGGTCAAGGGCTTTTTCCTGGATTCGCACGGCATTGAATATGCGCTAGCTTTATTGTCGGCAACCGTCACACTGACGTTAATGGGCGGCGGACGGTATTCTTTGGACAACTATTTAATCAAGAACAATGTATTGGGGGTTAAAGATGAATAAGCAAAATCGGCAACTTGCAACGGTTGTTGCTGGGCAAAATACCTCGGATGGTGCAGGTGTTAAACTCAAGCGCATCTTTAATCCGCAACAAAAACATAAGTTTGACCCGTTTCTCTTGTTCGATGAGTTTGGCTCGGATGAAGCGGCGGATTATATCGGCGGTTTTCCCGACCATCCGCATCGTGGCTTTGAAACTGTGACCTATATGCTGGCAGGTGCCATGCTGCACCGCGACCATCTGGGCAACGAAGGTCATTTGCGACAAGGTGATGTGCAATGGATGACGGCAGCGCACGGCATTATCCATTCCGAAATGCCGGAACAGGAAAACGGCTTGTTGCATGGCTTTCAACTCTGGCTAAACCTGCCAGCCAAGGAGAAAATGAAGCCGCCGCATTATCGGGATATTGCCGCGAAAGACATTCCTCATGTCGAATTGGTAAATGACGGGTACATAAAGCTCATTGCTGGGGATTATGTGGGCGGAACAGGAAAACAATCAGGTGCTGTGACTGGTGTAGCGACACAACCCTTATATTTCGATGTGTCATTAAGTCCTCAGCAAGCATTGGATATTCCGGTAGATCCACAACATACGGCTTTAGTTTATGTTTACCAAGGCGAGTTGGCGGTTGGATCATCGGATAAAATTTTAACGGCGGGACAATTGGGGCAGCTAATTGATGGCGATAACATTCATCTGGAAACGCAAACCCAATCGGCACAATTTTTAGTGTTAGCCGCGATGCCATTGAATGAGCCAGTTGTGCAATCAGGCCCGTTTGTCATGAACACGATGGAAGAGATCGAACAGGCGTACCGTGACTACCGTGATGGCGTGTTGACCCAATAAATCCGTTGTTATCAAACTAGTCTAAGGAGACTTATATGCAGCACAAACCAGCAAACACCCGTGTAAAAATACACGAGCTTATCCAAACGCGCTGGAGTCCCAGGGCTTTTGATCCTGACAAAGCAGTCAACCACGACGACTTGCTGGCGCTGCTGGAAGCCGCCCGTTGGGCAGCGTCTTGTTTCAATGACCAGCCGTGGCGGTTTGTAGTGTGCGATAAGGCGACAGACGAAGCGGCGTGGCAACGAGCATTCGGGACGCTGGTCGAAAAAAACCGGCAATGGGCAAAAAATGCACCGGTGTTGATATTGGCGGTGGCTATGGAGCATTTTAACCACAACGGCAAAACCAATCGCTGGGCTATGTATGATACTGGCGCTGCCAGTGCCAGCCTGTGCTTGCAGGCAACGGCATTGGGATTATGTGTGCATCAAATGGGCGGCTTTGATGCCGACTTAGCTCACGAAGTTTTTCAACTTCCAGCCAATTGCCACCCCATGGCGATGATGGCGGTCGGTTATCAGGCTGATATTGGACAGCTTGATGACGAATTTAAAAGTGCCGAATTAGCCGAACGGGTCAGGGTAGAATTGAATGAACGGTTTTATGCGGGGCAATGGGGCAAAGGAATCGAATAATTTGAATGGTGCTTATCAGATTGACTATTGGTTCGCCTGTTGTGGATTTATACCTATCCTAATAAGTTCTCATCCTGACCTTCTCCAGAGAGGGAGAGGCTAGGATGATGGAATTCAAATAACTTATTGCGATTTATGCCTCAATCAAGCCATTACGAGCAATGACTTCATTGATTTTTGATTTTATTCGTTATTTCCCAAAAATCCACCTAACATGGTCAATCATATCCTTGACTGAGTTTTCTTTGATGGTCTTAATCAGCTCATCCACTTTGAAAGAATGATGCCGCTCATAAGCCACCCCATGTTGCGGTGCATCGGCTAAACCTGTCGCCCTGGCATGTTCGACAAAACCTTTGTTCTTCCAGAAAAATGCGCCAGGCATTGTCGTTGGGATAACCAATACGAAGAATAAAGACCGTCCGAATGCAGCCATGACTAGCATCGAAAACACTAAACCCAATCCGGTTAAATATCCAAACAATCCAGATAATCCAAAGAGTGTAATAGCCAACGCAATAACTAAATTTAAAGCCAGTAATCCATTTCTAAGCAAGTACGATTTTCCATATTCTGTCACTTGCTGATAGTAAGAAGCTGCACCTTCGTTATCGGCGGATTGCATGGCGCGAGCGTGGGCAATATGGCCGATACCTTCAAGCGCCAATCCCACTACCGTAATAGTTGCTAAAACACTCAAAAGCGATTCCATACCAAGACTATCGAGCGGCAAAGAAAGGACACTGACAACCGCAATCAGCAGTGCGCCAAAACTGAGCATAGTGCCAAAAAATGCGCTACCTGTTTGCCAATGATTCCAGAACGGTCTGGCAGGAATTCGGTATAACTTATACATGTAATACAAGCCGATTGCACCACTAACGACCCCAACGAAAGCAAAGCTATTAGCAAGGAATTGGATCAGCCCATTATCAAATAAACTAAAAACGGCATAGCCTAACAGCCCAGTGTAAAACATCGAAACACCGGCAATTTCACGGCTAACAGGCGATAACCTTAGATTATTAAAGCCACGGTAAAAACGGTGTGGTTTACCCAAGTGCATGTTCAGTTTGAATAAGCCCACGGTACTTACTGCAACTATCATAAAGATTAAAGGGGTGAACGCACCGGAATTTTTTAGCATGGTAATAGCGCCAACATTGAGCCACACACCCAACATCAGCATAGAGAATGCGCCGACTGTAGCCTGTGTGCACAAGGTAAAAATAACGTGTGCGCTCTCGTGGCTGGTCAGCAGTTTACGCAAATTCCAGTGGCGTTCCCTACCCTGTTTTTCGTCAACGACTGGCTTGAATTTACCTTGTTCGTCATCCCGATGATATTTCAAGGGCATGTCGTCGGTGCGAGTCATTTCCCTATGGGTGGTGCGCGTTTGTTGGAAGCGGATATTGGGGTGGGTAATATCGGTGGTAGGGAATCCTGGAATTTCGGCTTTAGCCTGGATGCGATTTTCTGGGATGTTTTCGATAACTCCAAAGTCTAAGGCATTGCCCAAACATGCAGCGACACAAGCGGGTTTCAAGTTAACTTCCAGGCGATCTACGCACATGTTGCATTTGGAAACTTCACCCTTAACGGGGTCGAGCTGTGGCGCATTGTAAGGACAGACCCAGGTACAGTAACCGCAACCAAAGCAAATATCAGGGTCTTGCAGCACCGCACCGTATTCGGCAAACTTGGTGTAAGCACGGGTTGGACAGCCCGTTAAACAAACCGGATCATCGCAATGGTTGCACGCCATTGAAATGTTAATGCGCTGATAATCCGGATAAGTGCCACCTTCGACAAAGCCAACCGAACGAAAAGCTATGTGTGCAGGTACATCATTTTTTTCGCTGCAAGCAGATTCACAGGCATGGCAACCAATGCAGTTGTCGGCGTTAAAATAAAATCCGTGTTGCTTATAACGGTCAGGATTTTCACCAATAGCCGCATCACCGTTGATATTCAGGCTTTTACATCTTAACTCGCTGCCTCCATCGGTCAATTCAATGTTAAGGTTGTAGCGGTTTTTTTCCTTGCTTTCCGTGTTATTCAGAAAAGCGTATTTTGGTTCATCGTCGCGTACTTCAAACATAATTAATCCAATGTAGGGTACGCAGCACGTACCATTTTTCTGTCATCGAAAGGTACGCGCTGCGTACCCTACAATTTCTAATAAGTCCGAGATTCCTTGCTTAATTGCGCGGCAAATTCCTGATCTACGTATTCAATATTTACAGCTGATTGCTTAAATGCGGGCTGCCTGGAATGAGGATCCAACAATCCCAACGTCAATCGGTTAACGCAATCAAAAAAATGAAACGGAATAAACACCATATTTTTCGGAACCCGATGCGTCAGCATCACCATGACAACTGCATCGCCACGCCGAGAGGTGACACGTACATAAGATTGATGCTTGATGCCCAATTCTTCTGCTGCATCAGGGCTCATTTCCATGAACGGTATTGGGCTGAATTTGTTGTTGTTCCCGATCTTTCCGGTTTTGGTGCGGGTATGCCAATGTTCGACCAAGCGACCGGAGTTAAGCCAGAACGGGTATTGCTCATCAGGGACTTCGTTATTGTTGATGAAGGGCAGGGGAATCAATTTTGCCCTGCCGTCGGGATAACAATAAGTTGCAGGCTTTGTATATAAGCGTTGCGTACCTTTAGCGTCTTGGGTAGCTTGCGCTTCGGTAT
>JABFSV010000533.1 GCA_013140405.1 Methyloglobulus sp.
ATTCAAAATTATGGACGACAAGTATGGCGCGTTAACCTTCTTGCGTATCTATTCAGGCAAGCTGGAAAAAGGCACAAACGTACTTAATACCTTCACCGGCAAAACGGAGCGTATAGGCCGTATCGTTGAAATGCATGCCGATGACCGTAACGAACTGGATTCTGCACAAGCAGGTGACATTGTTGCAGTTCTCGGTATGAAAAATATTCAAACAGGCCACACCCTGTGTGACCCGAAATTCCCTGCGACATTAGAGCCGATGGTATTCCCTGATCCTGTTATCTCATTGGCGATTAGCCCTAAAGATAAAGCGGCGTCCGAGAAAATGGGTATCGCCCTGGGTAAAATGATCCAGGAAGATCCGTCGTTCCACGTTGAAACCGATGAAGACAGCGGTGAAACCATCCTAAAAGGCATGGGCGAATTGCATCTTGACATTAAAGTGGACATCTTACGGCGTACCCACGGTGTTGATGTTATCGTCGGTAAACCACAGGTGGCTTACCGTGAAACCATCACCAAACGGGTTGAAGACGAATACACCCATAAGAAACAATCGGGTGGTTCTGGTCAATACGGCAAAATCAACTACGTTATCGAGCCAAATGAGCCAGGTAGCGGTTTTATCTTTGAATCGGCGGTCACGGGTGGTAACGTGCCGCGTGAATTCTGGCCTGCTGTTGAAAAAGGCTTCAAGAGTATGCTGGATAAAGGCGTGTTGGCGGGCTTCCCTTGCTTGGATTTTAAAGTCATCCTGACCGATGGTGCATTCCACGCCGTTGACTCGTCAGCGATTGCGTTTGAAATTGCGGCTAAAGCGGCATTCCGTCAAACCATACCGAAAGCTGGCCCACAGTTGTTGGAACCGATCATGAAAGTGGACACTTTCACACCGGACGCGCATGTCGGTGACGTGATCGGCGACCTCAACCGTCGTCGTGGCATGATTAAATCACAAGATCCCGGTATCACTGGTGTTCGCGTGAAAGCGGATGTGCCATTGAGCGAAATGTTCGGTTATATCGGCGATTTGCGCACTATGACATCAGGACGTGGTCAGTTCTCTATGGAGTTCTCGCACTACATGCCATGCCCTAAAAACGTGGCTGATGAAGTCATCAAAGAAGTTAACGAACGCAATAAAAACAAGTAGTTAATGGTCTTATAGGCTGGGTTAATAAACCCAGCCTATAAGTAATTAAAAACCTCCGCTTTATTCAATAACCCAGTTCAGCTCAGTGTGCGTAAATCGGCACTGTCCGTCATACGCCCCGCTATACCTCATTTGTACTCAATAGTGCATTTAATTAGGTTATTACAACGATCCCAATAATCGGTAATTAGACTCTGTGCATCACGATGCAGCGGCGTATGCCTTGTTATATTCAACCATTTCAAACATATCATACGGTTTGAACTGCTTGCTGCTGAGACAGGCTCATCGACAAACCTCTGCATCCTCGGTTTCGATGCTCCTCATTGAGCAAAACAGCGTTTAATTTGTCCGAAAAAGTGGGATTATTGTCATTGTGTCTGCAAAACAAAAGAGCAGAATGATAGACAAGTTTACTTAACAATCCGCTTTCAAGCCCGCTCTTTACCCTCCTCAAGGAGGATGAAATCAATAAATAAAGGTGCTATGGTGACTGCTCAAGAATGTTGCTTAACAACGTATAATTAGCCACATGGTAAGTGAAAAAATTAACAGCTTAATTGCTATGCAAATGGATACACTTTAAGAGGCTCTGAAAATACAAGAAATCCCGTCACCTTTCGGGGCGGCAGCGCAGTCGTAAATGAGGTAGATAAAAAAACCGATATTTGGTGAAATCACAGCAGCATCGAGTGGTGAGTGATTATGAATAATAACGACAATAAAAAATCATCAAAATCTTGGACGCACCGATTGTTCAAACAACCCAGTGCAACCGACACAACGTATAGTAAGTGCTATTTTGCCCATCGTTACCATGACAACCATAAGGCACAAACGCACAACCCATTTGGCGCTTTATTTTCAGATACAGATAATGAACACACAAATCTGGATCATGACACCGCTAGTTTCCAAGCATTGCTTGGAGATAATTCATTAGTTTCAGAAGATAATTCTGATATTGAGTTACATTTGAAATCCCATGCTTCAACTCCATCAATAACTAAAGTTAACGGCTTCGATCACCAGTCCAGTGAGGCATTAAGCTCTCAATTTGCAGTCCTGAACTGCTATGATGAAACACGCGATACTAAAACATTTCGCCTCGGCAGGTTAAAGGACTCAGTTTTTGATTATTTGCCCGGGCAATATATTACCCTTACAGTTGTCATTGATGGGCAGGAGTATAAGCGTTCGTATAGCTTAGCATCATCGCCTACCCATTCAAGTATCCTCGATATTACGGTAAAAAGAGATCCAAACGGTGGCGTGGTTTCCAATTGGCTCAACGATCACCTGAAAATTGGAGATAGCGTCAACGTAAAAGGGCCATTCGGCAAATTCAGTTGTGCAAAAAACATCCCTAAAAAAGTTCTGTTTATCGCGGCTGGCAGCGGCATAGTACCCATTATGTCGATGTTGCGGTGGCTTACCGAAACTGAAGCGCCTATTGATGTCGTATTGTTACTGTCGTTTAGGACTGTCTACGACATTATTTATAGCGACGAATTAAATTTAATTGCTGCCCGCCATAAAAATATCAAATTATTCATTACGTTAACACAAGAACCGGAAGGGTTCAGCCAGTGGCGAGGATTGACTGGGCGCATCAACAAAAACCTGCTGTCTGGTTTAGTGCCGGATTTGTCGGAACGGATGGTTTATTTATGTGGGCCGGATGCTTTCATGACGGAATGCAAACAAAACCTAGAAAACCTGAAACTGCCAGCGGAGCAATTGATTTGCGAAAGTTTTACTGTCAATAGTCCGGTTGTAAAAACCCACGCCCCCCTCATTGACCAACCTGCTAAAGTTCAGCCACCTAGCAATCAGGCATCGAGAAGAAAAACCGGAAACTATAAAATCAAGTTTGCTAAATCTCATAAAACTATAGCCGCAGATGGCGCAATGACTTTGCTGGAGCTTGCGGAACAATCTGGTATCAACATAAACCATGAGTGCCGTGCTGGCGAATGCGGTGAGTGTATGATTAAGTGCCTGAAAGGTAGGGTTGAAATGACAGAACAGGCAGAAATTGATGATGTCGATAGAAAAAAAGGTTGGGTTTATTCCTGTTGCGCTTATCCCGTTTCCAATGCAGTTCTGGATGTTTAACAAGACAGTAAGTGCCCGGTCAAATAATAAAGGAGAACTGACATGTTCCGATTATTTAAAGCCAAACCAGAGAAAATAACACCCTCTGTAGCTCCGCTCACCTTGTTGCCTGGTTCAGAAGGTGAGCATTTTTTACAACAAAAATATGGCACTACACAACGTGCATTGCGTTTTTATGACAAGCAGGTATTGAATTATCTGTCGCCAGTCATGAAAGAGTTTATTGCTAGGCAAGAGGTGTTGTTTATTGCCACATCCGATAAACATGGCGACTGTGATTGCTCATTCCGTTTCGGCAGACCGGGGTTCGTCAGGGCGCTAAACGATAACTATCTGGTGTATCCCGAATATCGCGGTAATGGTGTGATGGCCAGCCAGGGTAATATCACAGAAAATCCACATATTGGCATGATCTTTGTTGATTTTTTTGCCAGCACCGTCGGTTTGCATGTGAACGGCAAAGCCAAATTGGTTGAGAATGCAGATTTGGTTAAATTCCGTAAAGAACTGCCTCAGGATGTCCTTGCCGAGATGAATGCCGAAGGCCAGTTTCGGCCTGAGCGCTGGATTATGGTTGAAATTGAAGAAGCCTATATCCATTGCTCCAAACATATTCCCTTGCTCAAGAAGGCGGAAAAGGAAATCACCTGGGGTACGGACGATGACGGGCTAAAACGCAGTGATTTTTTTGCCTTGCACGATATTCCGCTTTATCACCGAATCGGTGGTGAACCTGCGATTCAGGCGATTACCGAAGCCCTAACCCTGAGATTATTGCTAGACAACAAACTCCGTCCGGTTTTGGACGAAATCAACCTGCAAACACTGTTGGACAAGCAAAGGAGTTTCCTAAAAACCGCATTCGGTGCTGGCGGCACTGAACGAAATTTGTCGAACCACGAAAACCTACGTGAATTTTATAGGCAACAAACCCACCCACGCATGAATGACCTGCTTTTGGATTTAGCGATAGTCCACCTGAAAGAAACCTTGGTAGACCTTGATGTTCAAGCCCATGAAATAACTCGGCTTTTTGAGAATTTAACCTTAAAAAAATCAGCATGATGGAGTTTTGTCGACTTTAAATAAATGCTGTTGGCTAATCTAAAACTTGTCCGAAAAAGAGGGATTATTGTCATTGTAACTGCATATAAAAAGCGCAGAATAACTGCTAAGTTCACCCATTGGAGCTTGTTATGAATCACGTTAAGCCTACCTACATTCAGCAACATCGGCATATTGCGATGTTAACGTATCCAGACTGCATGTTGATAGATGTATGCGGCCCGATGGATGTGTTTAATTTTGCCAATCACGCATTACGGCAAATGGGTCGGGTCTCACCGTCCGAGACTAGCTATACGTTGACTATTGTTGCTGAACATAGCGGGCCAGTTAAAACATCGTCAGGGATTTGTATTATTGCCGATAAAGGCTACGAAGAGTTGGATGAAGGTATCGATACCTTGCTGGTAACTGGATCGGCATCCGTCGAAGCAGCCGTGCAGGATACCAAAATGCGGAATTGGTTGATACACATGATGCCTAAGGTAAGAAGGATGGGTTCTATCTGTTCAGGTGCATTAGTACTTGCGGAAAGCGGTCTGCTGAATGGCCGCAAAGCAACTACCCATTGGATGTATTGTGATGAAATGGCTAAGCAGTACAGCAATATCAGGGTTGAGCCGGATAAGATATTTGTCCGTGATGGCAATATGCACACATCCGGCGGCGTAACCGCCGGCATTGATTTGACATTGAGCTTGATCGAAGATGATTGGGGCTGGGAAATCGCCGCTGGAGTGGCTCGCGCGATGTTGATTTTTATGCGTCGCCCTGGCGGGCAATCGCAGTTTAGTAGCTACGTATTTAATGAAGCAAAAACCCGTAAAGATTTTCGTGATTTACAGGCATGGATAGTCAGTAATCCACAAGCCGACTTAGGCGTTGAACAATTGGCTGAACGGATGGCTATGAGTCCACGTAATTTTTCCAGGTTGTTCTGTCAGGAAATTGGTGTGACACCGGCAAAATTTGTCGAAGGAATTCGTTTGGAAGCCGCCAGGAATATGATGTTGCAAACAGACTTGCCAATGGAAAGTGTTGCGGCCAATTGCGGATTCGGCAATGCCGAACAAATGCGAAGGACATTTCAACGGCTGTTGAAAACGACGCCACAGGAACATCGGTCATATTTTAAGACAACCGGATGAGTTTTGTTTGCAGGGTGAACGGTCAAGTGCATCACACCGGAGTTCCTCTGAGCTAAGTAAGTAGTCAGGCAGAACAACGCAGCTTATTCCGCCTGATAGGCGATTGATGTGGCCGTTAATACGCACTACGGATTACCGCAGTGACAATATACACCCCAAGTAGGACGAAATTGCCTAACAAATATTGTAAATTGATTTCGTTGGTTGGGATATACGGAGGCTCGCGCAACAATGATTGCTGGCTCTATAAATCCAACCTCCTATAACTAATGACATTAGCTGATTGACTGTTTTATTTTTGCGAATAAGGCAAATCTTTAGCAAAAAAACACAATTTAAAAACCAGAGCAAGGAACAAGCCATGAAAATATTACTTTTATCATCAGCTTATAATGGGCTGACGCAACGGGTTCACGTTGAACTGTTACAGCGTGGACATACCGTTTCCATTGAGGTTGCTATAAATGAACAAACCATGTTGGAAGGTGTGCAACTGTTCAAGCCTGACATTATCTTGTGTCCATATTTGCGCCATCGCATACCGGAAAGTATATGGCGGCATTACATCTGCATCGTGGTGCATCCGGGCATTAAGGGCGACCGAGGGCCATCATCGTTGGATTGGGCAATACAAAACAAGGAAACGGAATGGGGTGTAACGGCATTGCAAGCCGCCGAAGAAATGGATACCGGCGATATTTGGGCGACTGCGACATTCAAAATGCGCCCTGGCACAAAAAGTAGTATTTATACGGTGGAAGTCACTGAAGCCGCTGTCAAAGTGGTTTTGCAAACGCTAGAACGCTTTCAGGATGCCAATTTTAAACCGGAGCTTTTGAATTACAGCAAACCGGATGTGCTTGGTCAACTGCGTCCAACTATGCGGCAGGTTGATCGTAGCGTCGATTGGCAAACCGACACCACAACTACCATCCTGAATAAAATTTATGCAGCCGATGGCAGTCCGGGAGTTATTGATGTCATTTTTGGTAAGGAATACTACCTTTATGGTGCAACCAGGGAAAGTAATCTTGGGGAAAGCAATCTTCTGGGTGAGCCGGGAGAATTGATTGCCACCCGTTTGGGTGCTATATGCCGCGCTACGGTTGATGGCGCGATCTGGATATCGCATCTTAAACGTAAGGCCATAAATGGTGATAAGCCTTTCTTTAAATTGCCTGCTGCAATGGTGTTGGCTGATAAAGTGAACAATTTACCTGAAATCCCAGTGAGCATGTACCACAGCACGGTCAATACGTTCAGGGAAATCTGGTACGAAGAAAAAAATGCGGTCGGTTACTTGCATTTTGATTTTCATAATGGCGCAATGAGCACTGAACAATGTCTGCGCCTACGCGATGCCGTTGTGGAAGCCCGTAACCGTCCAACCCGCGTGTTAGTGCTGCTAGGCGGACGGTCTTCTTGGTCAAATGGCGTTCACTTGAACATCATAGAGGCAGCAAGCAACCCAGCCGAAGAATCTTGGCATAATATCAATGCCATCGACGACCTTATCTACGAAATTTTGACAACCACCAACAAGATAACCATTGCGGCGGTGCATGGCAATGCGGGTGCCGGCGGTGTACCTTTTGCACTGGCTTGCGATAAGGTGTGCGTACGGTCAGGTGTGGTTTTTAATCCGCATTACAAAAGCATGGGCCTGTACGGCTCTGAGTACTGGACGTATACCTTGCCCAAGCGAGTCGGCTTTGAAAAAGCGCTGGAAATAACCGAAGCCTGTATGCCGATGGGTATGCAAGAAGCCAAACAACTCGGTTTGGTCGATTTCATCATCCCCGAAATGTTCACGGCGTTTGACCACAAGATAGAGATGATGACCGAAAGTCTTGCACAAAGTAACAATTACGACAAAATACTCGAAAGCAAAGCAAAAAGACGTGACCATGATGAGTTTGTAAAGCCGCTTAAATATTACCGCCAGGAAGAATTAAGGCACATGCGGGAAGATTTCTACAAACCGAATTCGCCATACAATCCCGCCCGTAAAGAGTTTGTTTATAAAACACCCGCGACAGAAACGCCAGAACGCTTGGCGCATCATCGGTATGCCGATCATGCTGACTAC
>JABFSV010000116.1 GCA_013140405.1 Methyloglobulus sp.
GGATCGCCCGTATATAAGCCTTTTTGGTCAGTCAAAATAATCAATAAGTCTGCCTCAACCAGATTAGCCACCAATGCCGCCAAGGTGTCATTATCACCGAAACGAATTTCCTCCGTGGCAACGGTATCATTTTCGTTAATCACTGGTACGACACCAAACTTGAGCAAGGTAAGCAAGGTACTACGGGCGTTGAGATAACGCTGCCTGTCTGTCAGGTCATCATGAGTAAGCAATACCTGTGCTGCATGATGACCGTGCCGCTGAAAGTTATCGTCGAACACGCGCACCAACCCCATTTGACCGACGGCAGCAGCAGCCTGTAATTCGTGCAGGGTTTTTGGTCGGGTTTTCAAACCTAAGCGGCTCATACCTTCAGCAACTGAGCCGGATGACACCAAAACCACATCAACTGAACGCTGTTTCAAACCGACCATCTGGCTAACCCACGCTGCAATTGCGGATTTATCTAGCCCCTGTCCACCCTGGGTGAGCAAAGAGCTGCCAATTTTAATGACGACTCGTTTAACGTTTACAAAATCAGCCCTGCTCACTGTCTTTCCGTCGTTGTTCTTCCAAAAAATTCATGATGGCAAACATCAATTCTTTTGTGCCATTGCCATTAATGGCCGATATTTTAAAGACAGGGCCCGTCCATCCCAAATCATTAATAATTGACTGACAGTGATCGTCTGCTTCTTCATCCGGCAACCTGTCTATTTTATTGAGGATTAACCAGCGCGGCTTGCCGACCAGATCGTCACTCCATTTTTCCAGTTCATGGATGATTTTTTTCGCTGATTGCACGGGTGTATCCATACTTTCGTAAGGTTTCACATCTATCAAATGAAGCAATAATCCCGTCCGAGATAAATGCTTGAGGAACTGCAATCCTAATCCTGCACCTTCTGCCGCACCTTCGATTACGCCTGGAATATCGGCAATAACGAAACTACGCTGCTCGTCTATCCTGACCACACCCAGATTAGGATGCAATGTGGTGAAAGGATAATCTGCAACCTTCGGTGTCGCAGAAGAAACCGCCCTTATCAAACTCGATTTTCCGGCATTAGGCAACCCTAGCAGACCTACATCGGCGATCAAGGTTAGCTCCAGATTGAGCATCCGATGTTCGCCTTCTGTCCCTTTGCTAGCTTTCTGAGGCGCTCGGTTAATACTGCTTTTGAAGCGCGTGTTGCCCAAGCCATGAAAACCGCCTTTGGCAACCAGCAGCGTTTCATCAATTTTGGTCAAATCACCAATCAATTCACCCGTATCGGCATCGGATACCAATGTACCTAACGGAACCGGCACATAACAATCTTCGCCTTTTCTACCAGTACAGTTACGGCCCATCCCGTTTTTGCCACGCTCTGCCCTATGTACGGTGTGAAAACGAAAATCGGCCAAGGTATTCACATTCTCAGCAGCAACCAAGTAAACGCTACCGCCATCGCCGCCATCGCCGCCATCAGGCCCACCCATCGGAATATATTTTTCACGCCGAAATCCAATGGCACCGTTGCCACCATCACCAGCTTCCACTCGAACAACTACTTCATCAACAAACTTCATAATTCACAATCGTGGATTTCCCAAGCCGCAAAAACAAAAAAAGCCCCGTCACTTGGTGCGCGGAGCTTTTTGCGAAACAAATCCTGTTGCTTAACGCAACAGAGATCGCCCTATCCAGCCAAAATACTGACAAATTTACGGCTTTTAGAACCCTTTACTTGAAAAACAACTTTTCCATCAGCCGTCGCAAACAGGGTATGGTCTTTACCTAACCCTACGTTGTCACCTGGATGAAAGTGAGTGCCTCGCTGACGGACGATGATATTTCCTGCCAGGACGTTTTCACCGCCATACTTCTTAACGCCTAACCGTTTTGAATTGGAGTCGCGTCCGTTACGGGTGCTGCCTCCAGCTTTCTTATGAGCCATCTTTAACTCCTGCTTTTAAGCGGATATGCCAGTAATCTGGACTTCCGTATAGTACTGACGATGCCCCATGTGTTTCATATGGTGCTTACGCCTTCTGAATTTAATGATCTTGATTTTTTTATGCCGTCCTTGTGACAATACTGTTGCAGTAACCTTGGCACCTTCAATGTAAGGCACACCAACTTTAACTGTATCGTCAGACTGGAACATGAGGACTTTATCGAACTCTATACTGTCGCCAGCACCTAGCTCAAGTTTTTCTACTTTTAAGAACGTACCTTCCTCTACGCGGTACTGTTTACCACCTGTTTGAATTACCGCATACATCGGCCACAACTCCATGAAGCATTAACTTACTAAAATTAACCTGTAATTATATTTTTAAAATTGCCCAGCGTCAAATCAATATTCTATTAAATTCACTGTTAACGGAAAAGTATTTAACAGAATCATCCATTTTGACCATGAATAAAGCCAATCATTTAGGTTGGGTTATTCAGTTTGTATTCAGTTATAATACGGCGCTTGATTTTTGTAGTGTTTGTTGCACTTCGGTTAGCTTACTTTTTACTAAATAATGTCATCCATTTTACTTGCCAGTACACCCGCTTCCATTGACTTCGAGTCCATTAAACGATTGACCGCTACCGAAGCCAAGGCCGTTGATTCTCTGATTATAAAAGAATTAAGTTCGGATGTGCTGCTCATCAACCAGATGGGTCATTATATTGTCAGCAATGGTGGCAAACGGCTACGCCCCATGCTGTTGCTACTCGCCGCCAAAGCGTTGGGCAAGGTTGACCAAAATCACCTGATGCTTGCCGCCGTCATTGAATTTATCCACACGGCAACACTATTGCACGACGACGTGGTGGACGAATCAGACCTTAGACGCGGACAACAATCTGCCAACGCAGTCTGGGGCAATGCCGCCAGCGTATTGGTGGGCGACTACCTTTATTCCAGCGCTTTTGAGATGATGGTACGCACCAACATCATGCGCGTCATGGAAATTCTTTCCAAAACGACCACAGCCATTGCCGAAGGCGAAGTGTTACAACTTCTTAACTGCAACAATCCTGAAACTACAGAGGAAAAATATCTGGAAGTTATTTCCAGGAAAACCGCCATCTTATTCAGCGCCGCCACACGCTTGGCGGCGGTCGTTTCCAACACCAGCGCTGAAGTTGAAGAAAAACTTTCCCAATACGGTCAACATCTGGGGGTGGCTTTTCAGTTGATCGACGATGCCCTGGACTATAAGGCAACTAAAGAAGAGCTGGGCAAAAACCTTGGCGATGACCTCGCCGAAGGCAAACCTACCCTTCCTTTGATTTACGCCATCAAAAACAGTAACCCATCCGAAGCCAATGTGATTATTGATGCCATAAAAAATGGCACCCGTGAAGCATTCAATGACGTTTATGCCATCGTAAAAAGCAGCAAAGCAATTGAATACACCGAGCAACGCGCCAACGAAGAAGCCCAAAAAGCAATGGCTGCGTTAGAGATTCTGCCAGAAAGTGAGTTCAAACAGGCCTTGCTGGCCTTGGCGAGCTTTTCCGTTCAACGCAGTTATTGATACTGCTTTTATCCGACCAGAGCCTCCCGCCTGTCTGCACTCAATTCAAGACGCTCGACCCTTAACAAGGACTGCCCAAACACGTTCGACCCTAACTCATCCTTGCAGAATAGAATTTATCAAATTGGTCAATAAACACACCCAGTTGGTCTTTCGGTAAATGATTAATCCCGGCGGCTGATTTTCGTCCTCCACCCGTGGCAAACCCAGAACAAAACTCATCAGCACCCACCTTATTGCTTAAAGGCGCTCTCACACTGATAAGATAGCCTCCATCCTTGTTATAAGAAAGCACAGCATGGGCTTTTGTTGGATTTAGATTAGCCAAGTGATTACCAAAAACGCCACTTACTCGACGTGCCCAAGCAATATCGGGCAAAATAAACACAGCGACTGCATCGTTTTGGTATTCTGGGTTGATATTACCTGCGTTTGCCATGTCTTGCTGATAACCATTTTCCAACTTTTCAAAAGCGGCATGATTATCTGAGATAAAATCGAAAGGCGACGCATAGCGAACCATCTCCTGATACAACACATCCGGTGCAAAATGCAGGTCACCCACACTGCTACCATAGCCGTTATAGTTGATATAGATTCCTAGATTTTTTAAAGTTTCCAGCTTTTCCGCGCTTAAAGACAAGGTTGAAGCCAGATTTTCAGCACTATAATTGAGATTATCTCCAAATGCCGCAGTCACGGCCCATAATGGAAATTTTCCATTCAGATGCTGATTAACAAGCAAGCTCGTACAAATCGCGTTATCAGTATCTATCAGCGTTTTCAAGTTAGGATGATTAGGTATATCACCCGCTTGATGATGGTCTACATAAAAAATGGAAGCCCCTGCATGTAAAAACTCCGCAACGCGGCGGCTGTTTTTTTCGAAAGATATATCCAATACCGTGAGGCTATCGCCGGAATTGACGCTAACCTTATCCAATAACTGTATGTCACGTTTGATGCCTGTGACCAACGTTGATTCAATCGTTTGGTCGAGACGCAACTGTATCAGGGCGCAAATGCCATCCGCATCCCCATTAAAAATATCATAATGCATCAGAAGTTTCCTGTGTTGGAAGGATATTTCTTAAACGTAATAAGGTTATAACTTGCTGCACACTATCCTCAAGTGTCAAGGCGCTAGTATCAATTCGCAATTCCGGTTTTTCCGGCTCTTCATAAGGTGAAGAAATACCGGTGAAATCTTTTATTTCTCCCTTACGGGCTTTCTTATACAGCCCTTTAACGTCGCGTTGTTCGCAAACAGTTAACGGACAGTAACAATGGATTTCAATAAAATCACCATGCGGCATAAGGCTTCTAGCCATTGCCCGTTCAGCGCGAAAAGGGGAGATAAAAGCGCTAAGCGTGATTACACCTGCTTCCAGCATTAGTTTTGCGGTCTCGCTGATTCGGCGGATATTCTCCCTGCGGTCTACATCACTAAAACTCAAATCACCACATAACCCATGCCGGATATTATCTCCATCCAGCACAAACGTGTTATATCCATACTGAAATAATTGTTCCTCAACAGCATGAGCCAACGTTGATTTGCCGGCACCGGACAAGCCCGTAAACCAAAGGACTACCGATTTATGGTTATTTTTTTCTTCTCGTCGTTTTCTCGTTACTGTTGCGTGATGCCAAACAGTATTTGTACTTTTATCTGATTGATTAGTCATTAGTATTAATAAAATATATATAAAATTTAGGGCAACACCAAAACTGGCCACACAATATATCAATTTGATAAGTATTGGTACATATCGCTTATTCCTCGATAGTCTTATGACAGCCATTGTCAAATAAAAGCTAATATTTTACAAATTAAGGTATCACCATTCGATTGCCAATAACTACTGTTCCTCACAACTGGCTAAGGCTGTCTAACAGAGCCCGGCTTTCCATCAACCTCCCCAATTTACCCTCGCCACTTAGCTGCTCATTAAAACCTAGTTTTACGGACATGTTAGCGGTCGCCTGATTGGCCTTTAAACCTTCTTGAGCATGATGGTCTGGTTTGTGCTGCACACGCTTGTGACCAATTTTAAATTTGTCTTCGTTGCTGTAGTCATGTTCTTTTTTCACCACAACCCTAAAAGTTGCATACGCCTCATTACCATACCTATCCCGTGCCTTAACCATAACTTCCGTGTTTATAGAACCTTTAGGCGGCACACCAGTAAATTTAAGCTGTTTGGGGTCAAAATGAAGCCAGTTCGGTAATGGTGACCCATCAACTTGCGATGCTTCGTATTCCAACTGCTCATTCGGATTGCTATGACGGAAAGTTCCAGCAGGAATGCTAAAAGAATAATGATGCATCTCCTGAACAACTTGATTACGCAACGAACCTGTCAAATACAGGTCATAATCTTGTAAGTCACCATATAAACTCAGTCGGGAAGGGCTATATGGTTGCGTACTACTCCAGGTATTGTTTGGTGCCCTAAAAGGCAATAACGAATAGCCCCCCCCTGATTCCACAGGGAATAATGGCGGGGTCGGGTTTGAAAGCTGTATCAATGCCCCAATGTTCCCAAGGCTAGTGGGATTTCTCTCATGTTGAAACTCAAGAATTGCGCTGCTGACTAAATGACCGTCTGTAATGAAATACTCGATGAGCGGAACATGCCCAGAAAAGCCAGGGTTAGGTGTAAAAGTAAAATTCCCATTTGAATTTAAAACTAATACTCCAATACCAGGAATATTCACAGTGCTGCCAGCAGCAAACGTACCAACAATTCCTTCAATAGTAAATTCTGTCAAGGTAATCAAATCACCATCTGGATCTTTGTCATTTCCAAAAACGCTCCCGCTTACTGGGCTGAAATGAATAATAAAATCATCGTTAGCGACTGGTGGATCATTCACTGGTTTGACAGTTACGGTCAAAGTGCTATTCGTTGTCTTGCCACCGTCGCTAACGGTGTAGCCGACTAACGGTAAAATGCCATGAAAATCTTTCACTGGCGTGAAAATATAGTTACCTTGAGCATCTAACGTGAATTTACCGACATTCGGAATACTAACAGTATCGCCAGCAAGGGCAGTGATACCGTTTACAGTAAACTGGGTGACTGTCAACGGCTTTCCTTCAGGATCGTGGTCATTATCAAGCAAATTGCCTTTAACTGGGCGGTCTTCGATTCCAATACCTTTATCGGGTGACGCTATCGGTGGTAGCGTGATTATGCTGCCGGGGTCGCTGACCGTCGCGCTGTTGCCGGCCGTGTCGGCACCCGTGGCGGTGGCGCTGTAATTGCCCTCCGCCAGCGGTGCAGGTACGTCGACGCTATAGGTGCCGCCGGGTTGGACGACTGCCGTCAGGGCCTGGGCGTTGCCCGCGCTGTCGGTGACGGTGACGGTGACCACGCTGCCCGCTGGCAGGTCGGTGGTGCCGGTGATCGTCGGCGTGCTGTCGTTGGTGTTGTCCGGCGCGCTGACGGTGATGGTCGGGGGTGTCAAATCTATATCATTAATGGTGCCGGTGCCGGAACCGTCCAGCAGGGTGAGCTGCGGCGCGCCGGCGGGTTCGCCGCTGATGGTGGCGGCGTTGAGGCTGGCGATGACGGTCTCCGCGCCTTCGAGGGCGCTGTCGGTGGCGGTCGCCAGGGTCAGGGTGGCGGTGGTCTCGCCGGCCAGGATGGTGACGCTGGCGACACTGGTGTAGTCGCTGCCGTCGGCGGCGGTGCCGGTGTAGGTGACCGGGACGGTGATGTCGGTGGTGGACGTGCCGCTCAGGGTGACGGTGTAGACGAGGTCGCCGCCTTCGTTGACGGTGGCGGCGTCGGAGATGGACACGGTCAGGGCGGTGGTGTCGGTGATGGTGCCGGTGCCGGAACCGTCGAGCAGGGTGAGCTGCGGCGCGCCGGCGGGTTCGCCGCTGATGGTGGCGGCGTTGAGGCTGGCGATGACGGTCTCCGCGCCTTCGAGGGCGCTGTCGGTGGCGGTCGCCAGGGTCAGGGTGGCGGTGG
>JABFSV010000095.1 GCA_013140405.1 Methyloglobulus sp.
CGGCTTCCTATCGTGGTAATTCTTGCGCTATGCAGGTTGATGTCGTGTTTGTTGAAAACTCGGCCAACTTGGGAGAGCAGCCCTGAGCGGTCAGTCGTAATAAGCTCCAGGATAGTTTGCTTGTTCAGCGGATCGGGATAGAACTTGATTTTGGTGGGAATAGGGAAGTGCTTGGCTTGTCTGGATTGTCGGTGAATATTTTTGTGTTCTTTTACGTTCTGAAGCAATAGGTTATTACGCAAAACGGCGCAAATATGGTTGATCCGGTACGATTCGTTGATGGGTTCGCCTGATTGTTCAAGCACTTGGAAGGTGTTCAGCACATAATCATCGTTGGTGGTCATGATCCTGGCATCGAGAATGGTAAGTCCCAATTGATCCAGGGTTGCCGTGCTTAAGGAAAATACCGCACCCACATTTTTAGCATAAATAAAGATTTCTGCGCTGCCCCGACGGGTTTGTGCGCGCAGCATAACCAAAGGCAAGTCGGTTTCATTGGCTGATGCAATAGCAGACGTATGCCAGATGATTTCATCGCTTGAATAACGCAAGAAATAATCATCGCTAACGTGTTGCCATAGCTTATCAAGTATTAATTCTGAGAAACCTAGCCTAATAAGCTCATCAGTCGCTTCATTCTTGTGTTCCTGAATACGGTCATTTAAGGCCAATGGGTTTTGTAATCCCCTGCGTAATGCGTTGTGCGATGCCGAGTAAAGTTCTTTTAGCAGCGAATCCTTCCAGGAATTCCATAGTTCAGGATTAGTTGCGCGGATGTCGGCGACGGTCAGCAGGTATATATGGTTAAGATATTCGACGCTACCGACTTTTTGGGCAAATTCATGGATAACATCGGGATCGCTAATGTCCTTTCGTTGCGCGGTCATGGACATGACCAAATGGTTGCGTACCAGCCAAGTGACGAGTTTGGTGTCATGCGAAGAAAAATCGTGTTGGCGGCAAAAATCCCTGGCAATTTCCTCGCCTATCGTCGAATGGTCACCGTTCCGTCCTTTGGCAATATCATGGAATAGCGCCGCAATAAATAGGATTTCCTGCTTGTTGATTAATGAAAAAATATCATTGCATAATGGCAATTCATGCTTGTGCTTGTCGATTGAAAAGCGACGCAGGTTGCGGATAACGAAGAGTGTATGTGCATCCACCGTATAGATATGGAACAAATCATACTGCATACGGGCGACGATATTGGCGAAACTTGGGAGGTAAGCCGCTAAGATTCCGTAGCGGTTCATTCGCCTCAATTGCGTGGTGATGCCATGTGGCTGACGGAATATTTCCATAAACAAATGGTTTGCAGCCTTGTTTTCACGAAATGAATCGTCGATAAGGTGCAGATTTTTTCGGATTAGCCGAATCGTAGTGGCTCGTATGCCTTTAAGCGCCGTGTTTTTTTGCAGGATCAGAAAAATCTCAAGCAACGCCAGGGGTTGGTTTTCAAAGACCGTTTCGTCCTTGGCTTCAATGTACTTATTGATGACAACAAAATGGTTGTTTAGAGGCTCAGCTTCCTTGCTGGCTTCGCCGAGGACAAAGCGTTCGTTGAACAGTTGCAGCAGCATTTCATTGAGTCGTTGCAGTTCAAGGATGGTCTTGAAATAAAACTGCATGAACTTCTCGACATCCTCGTTGTACTTCTGGTTTTCGGTGCTGAAACCGAATTGCCGGGCGAGGTCGCGCTGGTAATCAAAAATTAGCCGGTCTTCGCTGCGTCCAGTAAGCAGATGCAAGGCATAGCGTATCCGCCACAATACGTGCAGGGCGGAAATGAGTTGTTTGTATTCAGATTCGGGCAAAAAGCCATATTGGATCAATTCCCGCAAGGTTTTGGAATTGTACTGCCGCTTAAATACCCAGGTGATGACCTGCATGTCGCGCAAACCGCCGGGTCCCTCTTTAACGTTGGGTTCGAGGTTATAGGCAGTGTCGTGGTATTTCGCGTAACGTTGTTGTTGCTCCAGCATTTTTGCGGCAAAAAACTGGTCGGAAGGCCAAATTTTATCCGGCGTTATTTCATCTCTTAACTTCTGGCAAAGTGCTGTGTTTCCAGTAATTAAGCGGTTTTCCATCATGCTGGTCATGATGGTCTGGTCTTCTAATGCGGCGGCCACGCATTGCTCAACCGACCGTACACTTTGCCCAGGTTTTAGCCCTATATCCCAAAGAAAAGTAAGGAAATTGGTGAGCATCTCCTGATAATCGGAAACGCTCCCAGAATCCAGCAGGATGACAATATCAATATCGGAATGCGGGAACAGTTCCCGCCGACCATAACCACCAACGGCAATCAGGCAGAGGTTTTCTGCTTTGTCAGCAAGAAAATGCTGCCAGCTAGTGGTCAGGATGTCATCGATAAAATCAGATTTTTCCCTTAGTAAGTCTTTGACAGACTGGTGCGGGTCAAATTTTTCTTGAAGTTCATAATTCTTTTGTTTGATAAGTTGCTTAAATTCCTGCAACTTTTCATTTCCAGAAATTCGGTTGGAAGCGACGGATTTATTCATACCAAATCAGTTTCTTCCTGGCGTAGCGTCAGGATTTCGTAGCCCTGTTCAGTGACTAGTACAGTGTGTTCCCATTGGGCGGATAGGCTGTGGTCTTTAGTGACTGCTGTCCAGCCGTCTGACAAAACTTTAACATGTCGTTTACCCTGATTAAGCATGGGTTCGACAGTGATAATCATGCCGGCTTCAAGGATTTCACCTTCGCCGGCTTTGCCATAATGCAGGACGTGAGGGTCTTCATGGAAGTTTTTGCCAATGCCGTGTCCACAAAACTCCCTGACGACCGAATAGCGGTTGGCCTCTGCGTAGGTTTGGATCGCATGGCCTATGTCGCCTAGTGCCGCACCTTGCTTTACTTGCTTAATGCCGAGATACATGGCTTCCTGCGTGATCTTGATTAGGCGTTTGGCATGGGGGCTAACCTCGCCTACGCAGAACATTTTGCTGGTGTCGCCGTGATAGCCATCCTTAATAATGGTGATATCGACATTGATAATATCGCCGACTTTAAGTTTTTTGTCGCAAGGAATGCCATGGCATACCGTGTGATTGATGGATGTGCAGATGGATTTTGGAAAGCCCCGGTAATTAAGCGGGGCAGGGACAGTGCCTTGGACATTAACAATATAATCATGACAAATTGAGTTTAATTCGTCCGTCGTCACTCCTGGGGCAATATGAGGTTCAATCATTTCCAAGACTTCGGCGGCCAGCTTTCCGGCGACCCGCATTTTCTCAATTTCGTTTTCGGTTTTAATGATGATGGGCATGGAAGAACAGGTTCAAGGTTCAAGGTTCAGGGTACAAAGATAAGGATATGGGGCAAAAACATGCTGTTTTTGACCTTGAACCCTGAACCTTGTACCTATAATCTCCTGAGTTTAACAGAGTTCGGCTTGTTGTAAAAAGCTGATTATGGTATAAAGACGAGTTGATTTACACAACAAAAATACTCACGCCTATCGTCACGCTTGGTAGGGTGCTGGCCTTGACTTGTTAAGGCTGGTTATCAGGCGGGATAAGCGGAGGCTTAACCCAACCCGAAACCAAGGTTTCGGAAATACAATCTTAGGAGAAATGAATGTCGGCAGTATCAATGCGTCAAATGCTTGAAGCGGGAGTCCATTTTGGGCACCAAACCCGTTATTGGAATCCAAAAATGGCTAATTACCTGTTCGGTTCCCGTAACAAGATCCATATCATCAATCTGGAAAAAACGCTTCCAATGTACAATGACGCGATGAACTATCTGGGTCAAATGGCAGCAAACAAGGGGACTGTACTGTTTGTTGGCACCAAGAAATCAGCACGCAAAACTGTTGCGGAAGAAGCATTGCGTTGCGGAATGCCTTATGTTAATCACCGGTGGCTGGGCGGCATGTTGACCAACTTTAAAACCATAAAAAAATCAGTATCACGCCTTAAAGAACTGGAAGCCATGAAGGCTGATGGCACTTTATATCAACGCTTTGGCAAAAAAGAAGCTTTGGGCATGGAGCGCGAACTGGAAAAGCTGGAGCGCAGCTTAGGCGGTATCAAGGATATGAAAGGCGTTCCCGATGTGATTTTTGTCATGGATGTCGGTTACGAAAAAAATGCGATCTGCGAAGCAAAAAAATTAGGTATTCCTGTGGTGGGCGTTGTTGATTCCAACAATTCACCAGAGGATGTTGATTATATTATTCCTGGTAATGATGATTCAATCCGGGCGGTAAAGCTCTATTGTGAAGGCGTTTCCGCAGCGGTTAACGATGCGAAGTCAGCCGCTTTGGGCTTGTCCGCAAAAGTTGATGATTTCGTTGAGGAAACAACAGCAGAATAACAAGCTGATTAGTTTAAGTTAACCGCTTATGTGGCGGTTGCAGAAATAATTAGTCAATAAACGCCTCCTAAATGGGGGCGTTTTTATAGAGTTAAACACTAAGAGATTATAGAGATATGAGCGAGACAATTAGCGCGGCAATGGTCAAGGAACTGCGTGAGCGCACAAGTTCCGGCATGATGGAATGCAAGAAAGCCTTGGTTGAAGCCAATGGCGACATGGAACTGGCTATTGAGAATATGCGTAAATCCGGCCTGGCCAAGGCTGACAAAAAATCAGGCCGCATTGCGGCAGAAGGAATTATTGGCGTTAAAGTCAGTGAAGACGGTAAAACTGTCGTTATGGTTGATGTTAACTGTGAGACGGATTTTGTTGCTAAAGCCGATGATTTCGTTAAATTCGTCAATAGCATCACTACTGCTTTATTGGTTGCGCCTGTTGCAACTGACGATGATTTGCTGGCTATGAAGCTAGAAGATGGGCAAACAGTTGAAGAATTACGCAGAACTCTAATTTCTAAGTTGGGCGAAAATATAGCTGTACGGCGTTTTCAAAAATATCAGGCCGCAACGGGCGGGACTGCTTGCTATTTGCACGGCACCAAGATTGGCGTGATTGTTGAATTGGCTGCAGCCAATCCAGAACTTGGCAAAGACATTGCCATGCACATCGCTGCAAGTAAGCCGATTTGTGTGTCCGAAGACCAAGTTTCGCCAGAAATTATCGAAAAAGAAAAAGAAATTTTCAGGGCACAAGCGGCTGAAAGTGGAAAGCCTGCCGACATTATTGAGAAAATGATTGTCGGTCGTATTAGCAAGTTTTTTGCCGAAATCACTTTGTTAGGCCAGCCGTTCATCAAGGATGACAAGCTGACGGTAGGTAAATTAGCTGCCTCGAAAGACAATAATGTCGTGCGTTTTGTCCGCTTTGAAGTCGGCGAAGGCATCGAGAAAAAAGAAGAAAATTTTGCCGAAGAAGTGATGGCGCAAGTCAGAGGCAGTTAATCTGATAAGTGCTAGGCCCAAACCAACCGAAATTTAATCGCCCATGACCAACACAATTTGCCAAAGAATATTGCTGAAATTAAGTGGTGAAGCCCTTATGAGCGAAGCCGGAAGCATTGATGCTGATATTCTCAAGCGTTTGGCTTTGGAGATTATCGAGTTATGCGGCATGGGCATTCAGGTCGGCTTGGTTATTGGCGGCGGTAATATTCTGAGGGGGGCTCAAAAAGCTTCCGAAGGCTTGGATCGGGTGACTGGTGACCAGATGGGAATGCTGGCAACCGTGATTAACGCGTTGGCTATGCAAGATGCACTGGAACATCTGGGGCAGCCAGTCAGGGTGATGTCAGCTTTAAAAATCAACCAGGTTTGTGAAGATTATATCCGCCGTCGGGCAGTCCGGCATCTTGAAAAAGGCCGGGTCGTCGTGTTCGCTGCGGGGACAGGAAACCCATTCTTTACCACTGATTCAGCCGCTAGTCTCAGGGCTATTGAGATCAATGCCGAACTGATGATTAAGGCGACCAAAGTCAAAGGCGTATATTCTGCTGATCCCGAAAAAGTGAAAGATGCGATTTTTTACCCGCGTTTAACTTACGATGAGGCTTTGGATCAACGCCTCAACGTGATGGATACCACTGCCCTGGTGTTATGCCGAGATAACAATGTCCCCATGCGGGTCATGAATATCTTTGAACAAGGCGCAATAAAAAGATTGATGTTGGGCGAAGAGATTGGTTCTCTTATTGAACGAGGAACGTAACATGATTAGCGATATCCAACAAGGTGCTGCAACCCGTATGGGCAAAAGCATTGAAGCCCTGAAACATGAGTTCTCCAAAATCAGGACGGGGCGTGCCCATCCCAGTTTACTGGATCAAATTACCGTTTCGTACTACGGTAACGAGTCGTCTTTGTCTCAAGTTGCCAATATAGCCGTCGAAGATGCACGGACGTTGACTATTACGCCTTGGGAAAAGAATATGGTTCAAGCTATTGAAAAAGCTATATTAAAATCTGATCTTGGCTTAAATCCTGCGACTAATGGCATGGTGATCCGTATCCCATTGCCATCGCTAACGGAAGAGCGCCGTCGTAGCTTGGTCAAAGTGGTAAAAAATGAAGCGGAGAACGGTCGGGTTGCGATCAGGAATATCCGCCGCGATGCCAATGCGGAAATTAAAGAAGCGTTGAAAGAAAAGGTGATATCTGAAGATGAAGCCCACGGCGCAGAAGAAAAAATCCAAAAACTGACGGATCAGTACGTTAAAGAAGTCGAGAAATTACTGGAAGCAAAAGAAGCCGACCTGTTGTCAATCTAACAAGGAGTTGGTCGATGGCTGCTGGTGATAACAATAGTTTGACAATCGAAAACGGCATACCGCGCCACATCGCCATTATCATGGATGGAAATGGCAGGTGGGCTCAAAAACGGTTTATGCCGCGTGCTTTTGGTCATCAAGCGGGTGTTAAAGCAGTCAGAAAAATTGTCGAACATTGTGCTCAACAAGGCGTTGAAGTGTTGACTTTGTTTGCATTCAGCAGTGAAAACTGGCGGCGACCTAAAGAAGAAGTGTCCTTATTGATGTCGCTGTTTGTCGAAACCCTGCAAAGAGAAATCGATACGCTAGATAAGAATGGCATTCGTTTAAGGTTTATTGGCGACAGGTCAGCTTTCCCAGAAATCCTGCAAGAAAAAATGCGCGTGGGTGAAGTGCAAACGAAAGAGAATAAAGCATTGACCTTGGTGATAGCGGCTAACTACGGCGGACACTGGGATATGTGCCAGGCAGTTCAGAAAGTCGTCGATAAAATGGCGGCTGGTGAATTAAATAAGCAGCCAATAAGTCCCCAGCTTATTGAGGAACATTTATCGACAGCCGGCTTGCCAGACCCTGACCTTTTCGTCAGGACAGGTGGCGAAGAACGGGTGAGCAATTTTCTGCTATGGCAACTGGCGTATACCGAATTTTATTTTACAACGACACTCTGGCCGGATTTTGACCAGAAATCACTGGACGATGCCATCAATAGTTTTAAAAGCCGCCAACGGCGCTTTGGACATACCGGTGAGCAAATACTCAACAAACCAGCT
>JABFSV010000519.1 GCA_013140405.1 Methyloglobulus sp.
TTGTAATATTGTAGGGGGTTGGCAAACGATAAAGCAGTTTGCCAACCTACAAGCTCTTTGACCAGTACTTCAGTGAGGCCTATGCCAGACGGGGCATGTTGCCCCGTACCGCAGGGATACAAAACCAATATAAGTAAGCTCCATTGTGGCGAGTTAATAAGGTCAGGGAAAGACCTACCAATAAAATGAGAAAGCGTTATGAGATCAATTGAACTGACAGTGAAAATACTACTGCTCACAATAACTGTGGCGCTAACCGCATGTACAGCGGTGCAGCCGTGGGAACGTGGCAATCTGGCAAAGCCGCAAATGGCATTAGACCCATACCCGTTGCAAAGTTCGTTGAGGGCGCATAACTACGGTAGCCGCGAGGCGGCAGCGGGAGGCAATGCGGCGCAAGGGGGCGGTTGTGGCTGTTATTAAAATCAAACGATATTTTCCTTTTTCGGACAGCACTAACAAGGAAACTCTGAACAAGTTGATTCCATTTATGGTTCGACAAGCTCTCGGCAACTGCTCCATGCGTTGCCCTACCTCCTGCATCCATGCAGTCGACCACGAACGGAATCAACACCTTACCGTTCGTCTTTATGCCCCAGAGGGTGCTGAGCTTGCACCACAGGCACTTCCTTTGGTCGTCGAAGGGCTTATTCAGAGCTTCCTTAAGCCTGTAGATTGGGTTGATGCTGTTGCAAACCAATATTTGCCGCTTCCCTATATTGGCGTTCGTACCTTACCCCAACCTATCAAAATTAAGCAATTGTTTAAAAAACCGGATTGTGCCCCTTTACATGCCCTAACCACAGCCGCCTTGGTGTTGCCCGGTTTACTGTCACCCGCAGCCTATGCTATCGAAGGCGATTCAGTGGATTTTCAATACAGCCACTATCAAGAGGGTAAGCGCGATATTAGTGGTTTGGTATCAGACCCATTGACTGGTGTTAACTCGGTGTCTGGAATCAAGACGTTAAATCCTATTGAGGTTGATAGTCTTCATGGCAGTGCAAAAATTACCTTATCAGACCGTGTTAAATTCGCTTTTAATTACCTTCAGGACACCTGGGGTGGCGCTACGCCTGTTGCTACGGCACCGTCTGCATTTGGGGGGAATGGCCCACTCTTATCGTCTGACGGAACAACAGTGGTGGGAGCATCGCCATTTCTTCAAAGCGCACAGCAGATTTTTTTGGACGCGCAAAAGAATTCACTTATACAAAATTTTGATCCCAATACGGGCGAAGCTGTTTACACAAGAAATAACCAACTTACGCATACGCTCTCGACCGCTTCACCAGAAACCCGTAAACAGGGGGATTTTAAGTTGAGTTATGAGTGGGACGAGGCCGCAGTGACCGTGGGTGGCGGGATCTCCCTGGAAGACGACTATGAATCCCGGTTTGGTAATATTGGCGGACGTTGGGATATTAACCAGAAACAAACCACGCTAAATCTGGACTTAAGTTACACCAATAGCGATACGAATGCAGTACTCGATCACGATGCAGTCACCTATATTGATAAAACAGCCTACCGATTGAACGGGCAACTTGAAACCTTGGAGGATGAACCTAAGTCCAATATCCTGAGCGGCAACCGTCAAGATTGGGCCACCCATTTTGGTGTAACGCAAATACTTAATAAAGATGCCTTGCTCGGAGCGGATGTCAGCTATACCCGCAGTACTGGTTATATGGCTAATCCATATAAAGCAGTGAGTGTGGTCTTTATCGATCCTGATCAGCAATTTGAGGCACCGCCTGGAGGGTTCCAAGGGCAACTCAAAGCACTCCTAGAACAGAGACCCGATGTGCGTAACCAATGGAATCTGGGTGGGCGTTACGTACAATATATTAACCAATTAGATGCGGCCCTGCATTTTGATTACCGCTTTTCAGCGGATGACTGGGGCATTCATGCCCATACCTTTGAGGCGGATTGGGTGCAACCATTGGTTAGCGGCTGGACGGTGACACCCAGGGTGCGTTATTACTCGCAGGATGCGGCGGATTTTTACACGCCATGGTTTCACACTGAACAGAAATTCAACGGGCGTGCCAAGGATAACGAACTGCCTTATGATCCCAGCAAGTTTCCCAGTAAATTTCAGGATAACTTCTCCAGCGACCAGCGTTTGTCTGGTTACGGCGCGTTAAGCGGCGGTGTTACTGTTACCAAACAATTCGCCAAAGGATTAACCCTTGAGACGGGCTTTGAATATTACACCCACCAAGGCTCCTTAAAGATTGGCGGCGGCGGTGAAGGTGCGTATGCAGATTATGATTACTGGCTCGCCAATGCGGCGTTGAAAGTGGATTTAGGTGCGTTATCTCTTGGTGGCAGTGGTGGGAATGGGCATGCGGGGCATGAACACCATAACCACGGCGTTCATGCCCCTGCTGGTGTTATGTTCGACCACATGCTACCCAACGCGGGTGATTTTATGGTGGGTTACCGCTATATGTACGGCAACCAGAGTGGCGATATGTTGCATGGGGCTAATGCAGTCAGCGATCAAGCTATTGTTGCAAATGGTTGTGGGCCGAACCCATGTTTTGTTGCCCCGGACAGTATGACCATGAATATGCACATGCTGGACATCATGTACGCTCCTACCGATTGGCTAACTTTAATGCTGATGCCGCAGTTTATGGATATGGGTATGACGATGAATAGATTAGATGGTGCGCCATTAGATTCAGAAGCAGCCAAAAATATCGGTAATCCTTTAGACTCAAATGGTGTTCCGCTTGATATAGGAAGACATATCCCCCACCACGTCCAAAACGGTCATGAAACCGGTGGCATAGGCGATCTGGGCATGTATGCGCTGTTCAAGCTGTTCGATAATGGGGTGCATCACGTCCATATCACTACTGGGCTTAGTGTTCCCACTGGCGATGTGGATATAAAGCTACGACGTAATCATACGATTGATGGCGGCTTCATCCATTACGGGATGCAGCTAGGCAGTGGCACTTGGGATTTCAAACCCAGCCTGACCTACACCGGACATATCGACCAATTCTCCTGGGGCGCACAGGCTAGCGGAACAGTCCGTATGGAAGGCCAAAACGAATCCGGCTATGCGCTGGGCGATTTGTTCCAGGCCACGGCATGGGGCAGTTATAACCTGACCAACTGGCTGACTGCTTCTGTGCGTGGCATGTATACCTTGCAAGGTGGTCTAAACGGCAAGTTCAACGGCCTTATCAACCAATTCGGGCCGATGGATTATCCGCAGAACCACGGCGGTAAATATTGGGATGTCGGTTTCGGCTTGAGTGCAATGGTGCCATCCGGCGACCTCGCAGGTAACCGCGTCAGCGTAGAATGGCTGCAACCCGTTGAAGATAATGTCAACGGCTATCAACTTGAACGGGATGGAGCGTTGTCGGCGACCTGGAGTGTGGCGTTTTAGGGCGAATTATTTGTAAGCCATATTAAAAACGTCATGCCGACATTGGTGTGCTTAGCTGATAAAAAATGATAAAAAATTTGATTCATTGTCGTGTTTTTCCTCACTACATGGAAGTAGGCATTTGGCCTGAATTGCGGCGATATCAGTTTTTCGCCGTAGTCTTTTTCATATGGAAGGCTGTCAGTAAAACGATGAATCTAAACTTATGCTTTAACACTATAAGCTATCGACCACAAAATTTATGTGCCTAGATTTTCCACGACCATTACGCAACTTGGCAATGCAGGGCATTATTGTTTTGCTGATAGGATTTGCCGGCGTTGTTTTTGGTAAAACACCTGCTAAATCCGTAACCAAAGCGAGTACGAATTTGGCTATAAGTGATGACAAGGGCAGTGAATTACAGCTCGAAGTCAGGCAAATGCCTTTAGCACAGGTACTCGACAGCATCTCCCATAAAACCCGCACACCCATACATTATTCCGTGCTTCCTGACGGCTTGGTCACTGCCACTTGTGTGGGTACGACTTTAAAACAAGTTTTAGAATGCTTGCTAGATCGGAAGGCAGACCTAATCGTCAGGTATCCAAGAAAATCGGATAAGGTTGAAGCCAAGGGTCAAGTGGCAGAAGCCTGGATTCTAGGTTCAAGGTTAGATGGTACAACTGCCAAAGCTGATTGTTCGGCAACGGACGAAATCAATAAAGGATCGCTTTCATTTCGGAAAAACCACCAGGATATGGAAGCCGAGCTCGACCGTACTGACGAATTGTTGAAAATGGCGCAATCGAAAAATCCCGAAGAACGGGTGGAAGCCATAGGTGCGCTGATGGCGGGCGGACGTGAAGGTGATCCCGCTGTAAAGGCTGCCTTGGAACAAGCACTTACAGATAAGGATGATAATGTCAGGGCACAAGCGATTTCCAGCCTGTCACACCGCGAAGGTGGTGGAGCGGTGGGTGCTATCCAGGAAGCATTACATGACAATTCGGTTGATGTCAGGTTAATGGCAGTTGATGGCATCACTGACGATATTGCGCTGTTACAACAGGCAATCAATGACAGCGATGAAACAGTAAGGAGTTTAGCAGAGACAAAACTGCAACAATTGACCCAAGATAATAAAAAGCCATGAAACCTTGAGTTTTCAAGGAATAATCAAGGCCAGTGGAAGGGCGGCGTGACTGATTTAAACCAAAATGGCGTTATGTTAGGGCGTTTAACAGTTTGGACTCACGTCAAAATGATGTGTTAACGCTTAATCTAATAGCGTTGTTGAAAATAGTAAGGCTGCTCAGTATTGAATGCAGTCATT
The DNA here is from genome assembly GCA_013140405.1 of Methyloglobulus sp. Classification (GTDB taxonomy): domain Bacteria; phylum Pseudomonadota; class Gammaproteobacteria; order Methylococcales; family Methylomonadaceae; genus Methyloglobulus. Next base: position 4,734 of record JABFSV010000519.1, read on the forward strand.
CGATTAACCCTTTATTTAATATTCAAGGAACAACAAATGGCAATTAAACAATTTTTTTCAAGATTAATGGTAATCACAGCTTTTTGCTTCAGCTCAATGGCTTTCGCAGCAGGTGTAGGTAATCCGATGCCTTCGTGTATGGTGTCACCAATAGGGGAAAACAAGACGGAAGATTTGCAACGTTACAAAGGTCAAGTTTTGTATGTCGATTTTTGGGCATCCTGGTGTGGGCCTTGCGCCAAGTCCTTTCCATTTTTAAACGAAATACACGAGCAATTTAAAGCTCAAGGTTTGCAGATTGTCGGGGTTAACCTGGACGAAAATGCGGACGATGCCAAAGCATTCCTCGCCAAATATCCCGCTAATTTTGAGGTCAAGGCGGACGTTAGCAAACAATGTGCTAAGGATTTTGCCGTAAAAGCGATGCCATCTTCTTACATTATCGACCGTAAGGGTGTTGTACATCATGTCCACTTGGGATTCCGTCCCGGCGAAGCCCAGGAAATACGAGTTCTAGTGGAAAAACTGCTGAATGAGAAAGTGGCAGGGTTGTAAATGATCCTTAACGCTTAGTGTCGAAGCGGCATAACGAAATCGGTAGTGGGTTAAACCTGTGACTTGATAGTGGCCGGAGCGACAAACCTAGGTTTGTCACTCCAAGATACACGCGACTCGCTGGGGTTAAGCCGACAACTTAAGCACAAGCTCTCGGCAACTGCTGAAGTACAGGACGTACTCAATGCAGCAAACGCAGGAGCAAATATCCGCCCATGCAGTCGAGGGCAAAAGTTAATCAGTTGATTCTGTCTGTACCCAAAGGGCACTTGTACCCTGAAGGGCATAAATGACCTTCAGGGTATATAAATTGCGGCCTGTGCCACAGGCATTGCCTTGGGTCGTCGAACCATAAGCAGAATAAGCCTGTACGTGCAACCCTTATGTAGAAAATACCGCAAAGCAGCTATTTTGCATAAACAAAATGCAGTGGAAAACATTATAAAAACAAGAAGAAAACCTATGACATTGATTAAGCTAACATCAAGAATACTGTTGCTTACACCCATGATAATACTAGTTGCCTGTACGTCGGTGCAACCCTGGGAGCGCGGCAACCTTGCTAAACCGCACATGGCCTTAGACCCCTATCCATTGCAAAGCGCGTTACGGGCGCATAACTATGGCAGCCGCGAGGCGGCGGCGGGTGGCAATGCGGCGCAAGGGGGCGGTTGTGGCTGTTATTAATAGCCAGAGGCCAGAATGCTTGAGTATAAACGCCTTAACGACTGCGGCCTTGTTACTGCCGGGCTTACTATCGCCCACTGCCCAAGCCACCGAAGGCGACGAACTGGATTTTCAATACAGCCATTATCAGGAAGGCAAAAGAAACCTTTCCTATGCGGGTTATGATAATGATGGGGCAAACATTGTCATTCCAGGCAAATCATTTAACCCCATAGAAGTCGATAGCATTAAGGGTCATGGTAGTTTTTCCTTATCAGACCGAATTAAATTCGCTTTCAACTACGTCCAGGATACTTGGGGCGGGGCAACGCCGGTTTCAACTGCGCCTGCTGCATTTGGCGGGAATATTCAAAGTTATGATATATCCGGCAATGTCGTTACTGGCGCTACTCCGTTTACCATTACAGGACAGGGTGAATTATTATTTGATAAAAACTATAACACCTATTTGGGTGACTATGATGGTAATCCAGTTAGTTCAGAAAAGGGTACAACGCATGTCATGTCCACAGCCTCGCCTGAAACCCGCAAGCAAGGCGATTTTAAACTGTCTTATGACTGGGATGAGGCTACGGTTAGCGTCGGTGGTGGTATTTCGGTGGAAGACGATTATGAATCCCGTTTTGGCAATCTTGGCTTACGGTGGGACTTGAACCAAAAACACACCACATTAAACCTGGATTTAAGCTATACCAACAGCACCACAAATGCGGTTATAGATCATGACTTATACTATTCGCGTGACAAATGGTTTTATGAACATGTTACTTTTAATGAAGAAACTCTTGCAAATACCGTATCTGGCACTAAACAAGACTGGGGCGTACATGCTGGCGTGTCTCAAGTCATCAATAAGTCAGCGTTGGTGAGTGCCGATTTTAACTATACCCGCAGCATCGGTTACATGGCTAACCCCTACAAACTCACCCAGTTTTTCTTTGTCGATCCCGCTGAATTCCAATCTAACGAATTTGTACGTCCCAATGTGGATGCCTTTTTGGAGCGTCGTCCAGAAGTGCGTAATCAATGGGGTGTGGGTGGTCGTTATGTGCAGTACATTAATCCGCTCGATGCCGCTTTGCATTTTGATTATCGGTTTTCAGCAGACGATTGGGGAATCCAAGCCCATACCTTTGAAGCTGATTGGGTGCAACCTTTAGGCTCAGGCTGGACAGTCACGCCGAGTGTCCGATATTACTCGCAGGATGCCGCTGATTTTTATACGCCCTACGTTATCCTAAAAGAAAAAAGGGAAAGGGGCGAAATTTTAGTCAATGGTGACCCAAGAAATATTACAACCAATAATTTGCCCAGTGCATTTTCCAGCGATCACCGACTATCTGGTTACGGCGCACTCAGCGGTGGCGTAACTGTCACCAAACAGTTTGCCAAGGGCTTAACGTTGGAAACTGGCTTTGAATATTACACCCATCAAGGTTCGATGAAAATCGGCGGCGGTGGTGAAGG
>JABFSV010000206.1 GCA_013140405.1 Methyloglobulus sp.
ACAACCGCTTTGTCGGTTTTTTCCATGACGGCATAGTCAATTGAATTGGCAGGGCAGGTGGAAAAAATTGCTTTGTCCAGTCGTGTAAAATCCATATCAGTTTTGGCCGTATCAAGGGCTTGCTTACAGGCTGACAGTATTTCAGGGCTGAATTTTTCCAATTCTTTTAAGAAGTTTCCGGCGGTAAATGCAAACATGCCGCTGTTCCATAAATAATCACCACTTTTTACATAGTTTTTTGCAGTAGCTAAATCAGGTTTTTCAACAAATGCAGCTACCTTATACGCGCTGCCCTGCTGCACAGAATCCTTCATGATATAACCATATCCGGTTTCTGGAAGCGTCGGTATGATACCAAAAGTGACTAAGCAACCTTGTTTTGCTAATAGCTCGGCTTGGGCAATTGCTATATGAAATGACTCAATATTTGCTATGACGTGATCGGCGGGCAACACCAGCAACACTTCATCCTCGGATTCTGCCGATAATGCTGCCATTGCAACGGCGGGCGCGGTATTTTTGCCGACAGGTTCAAGAATAATGACGGCGGGTTTGATGCCAATTTCCCACAGTTGTTCCGCCATAATAAAGCGGTGGTTTTCATTGCACACAGCAATCGGATTTTTTAATCCGTTAAGCCCTGAAAGCCTGAGCATTGTCTCTTGTACCATGGTATGTTCCGATACCAACGGTAGAAATTGCTTGGGGTATTGTCCTCGGGATAAAGGCCAGAGCCTAGTTCCAGAACCGCCAGATAATATAACCGGGGTCATAGTGTTACCTCTACTAAGGTTGAAAATTAAAAGTTGTGGTTATTTAAATAAACTTACAGTCGTATGTTACGGTAACTTATTGGTTGGCAGAGAAGAATAAGGTTGAAACAAGAAACACAGATGCCAAACAACAAATTTAAAGCATTATTGGATAGTTTAACCGTGTCCACTCCTGGGAGAGGACGCAGAGGTTTGTGGCTCTTTGCCACTCTAGTCAACACGACAAGCCCATAGCTTACAGCACCTGTAAGCTATGGGCATCTAAGAGCTAGGTGGGCGAACCCGTTTTAATGGTTTTCAGTAATTTTTCTACGGCTTCTTTTTCAATAAACCCACCAGTTTTTTCACCTAATTTCAAAGCTTCTTCCAATTCAGTAATCGCCAGAGGCTTACTGTTTGATTTGTAGTAAGCCATGCCTAAGTGGTATCTGAATACGGGGACATCGGGCAATTTTTTGACGACATCTCTTAATAAGTTCAAGGCTTCTTCATTTTTTCCACTATTGATTAATGCCCAAGCATAGCTATCGACAAAATAGGGTTGTTCGGAACGTTCAAAACGCTTTGCCAGTGTTACCGCACGGTCAATATTTTCTTTAGTATTAAAGTGATCGAGCAGTAATGACACCAAATTATTGACAGCAATATCAACAGTCGGATATTTGGCAATCAACGCGTCATATGTTTCAAGAGCTTTGGCATAATCACCGGTTTGTTCATACGTTGAGGCCAGCATAATACTTAGCCGAGGCTGGTCGGGTATAGCTTCCAGCCCTTTGGTTATCATCGCTATGGCTTTGTCAGATTCTTTTTTGCCTAGGTGTATGGATGCTATGGCTTCATAAAATTCAGGAATTTTTGGCCACTTGCCGACGGCTTCTGATAGTGTTTTGAGCGCGTCATCAGGACGTTTATCCTTTGCTAATAGTTGACTTTTTAGCAACCAGGGATAAGAGTCGTCGGGATGTGCTGAAATAAACTCTTCCAAGTAAGCATACATTGCGTCTGCTTGTTTTAGTGTTGTATAGCAGGAGGCAATGCCAGCTAGGGCATCTGATAAATCAGGGGAAACAGCTAGTGCTTCTTTGTATTGACCAATGGCTTCTTTACAAAGACCTTGTTCCTCAGATATTTTTCCACTTAGAAATTTTGAAAAGCCGGCACCTTTGGGCTTAGAGGCGATGGCATCAGCGACCTTTTGGGTGCCAGCCCAGTCTTTTTGCATTAGCTTAACTTGCGCCAAGGCTTGCAATGCGCCAGGGTGGTCTGGTTTGACGGCTAATGCTTTTTGCAAGAGTTCATCGGCTCGCGCAATGTCTTTGTTTTTAATCATGTTGGATGCTACCGGTATCAGCGCATCAAAATTAGCCGGATTTATGGCGAGTGCTTTGCGAAAATTTTCTTCAGCCAACTCAGGTGAGTTTTTCTTTAGATAAACTTGACCCATTAGAACGAGGGCTTCGTCAGAGTTGGAATAGTCCCTCAATACACCACGCAAACTAGAAATGACATCGTCGTATAAGCCTTTTTTCAAATCCAGCCTTGCTTTCAGCAGTAATCCTTCGAGATTGTGTCCATCAGTAGATAAGACTTCCTTTACCAAGCTGAGAGCTGAGTCAGAATCGTTTTCTTGTAGGGCTAACTTTGCCAATATTACTTTGGCACTTAAGGCTTCCTTTTTTCCTGGTTTTAGCTCAATGACTTTGTTTAATGATTGTTTTGCCTCAGCAAATTTATTTTGTTTGATATAAAGCGAGGCCAACCGGAAGTGCAAGTCTGGTTTTTCAGGATGCTGCGTGAGGAAGGTGTTCAGGCTTTTCTCAGCAAGTTCAGGTTTTCTCTGCATAAGGAAATCGACCATAACCAGCTTGGGTTGTATTTTATCTGGATTGCTGTCTATAAGTGCCTGCAAGGTGGTTAAAGCCTTTTCTTCCTGGGCATTGTCAGCATAATGCTTGACTAACGCGTAGGTGTGTTCCAGTTTGTCTGGGAAGAGCCTGATCAACTCAAGATAATCTTGTTCTACAGCGGCAAGGTTTTTGTTCTTACTGTGGATTTGTAACCTTAAGAGTAGTAGCGAAATTTCGGTGGGTTTTGCCTGTAGCGCTTTTTCGACAGTTGACAACGCTGACGCAGTATCATCTTTTGATAGATAAATGACGGTTTTTAAACTAACAGCATCGGTATGCTCAGGATGTGCTTTTAAGATTTGGTCAGCCAAGGCCATAGCCCCATTAGTGTTGCCTTGTTTGACCAACACGGCGCCTTTCAAGGCCAAGGCATCAGGATTGTAGGCACTATTTTTTAATGCGGCATTAACATGCTTTAAAGTGTCATCGATACGGCCTGATAACAAAGATAAGCGGCCTAACTTCAACAGGGCATCATTGTTTTTTGGATCAAGGCGAGTGACTTGCGTCAGGTTTGCAAACAGGCTTTGCCAGTTTTGATTTTTTTCGTCAATAAGTGCTAGATGGTAGTAAGCATCCGTTTGTTTGCTGTCTAGTTGAATCGCGTTTCTGAATTCGATTTTGGCTTTAGCATAATTGCCTTGTTCGTAAAGCGATTTGCCGCTGGCCAAATAATTCTTTACTTTTTCTTCGGGTTTGCTGCACGCCTGAAGCATTAACAATAAAAAAAAAATTATTAGTTTTTTCATATCTCTTTATTAATTAGGAATAAATTTAGGTAAAACAGGGTCGAGTTGTTTTGCAAAACCCTTAAGTCGGTTGTCGGCGTCTGCTATATTTTCATTCGGACTTACTGCGGTCGTGATACGAACCAAGGCACCATCAGTCCTGTTCAAGAGAAGCGCATCTTTGAATAAATACCACTTCATCAAGTATTCATTGGCGAATTGTCTACCGCGTTGCTGAAACCAATAATAGACCAATTGCGTATTGTCTTCCTTTTTTATTACGATCCGGTTAATGGGCAAGTCTCCTACCTGAGTGCGGGTTATCTCGGCAATTTGCCAACCGCCCCCAGGAATGCAAACCCTGGGGGAATGCGGCGAAACGCCTTTGCGTTGGGATTCGTAATACGCTGCGTAGAAGTTGACTGTTTGGGATTTGTCGTCCTTATAATTAGCCAAGATGTAATCAGTCAAACCCAAATATTTTGTTACGGTTTCTTCCATGGCATCCTGTTCACCATGCCAACTACCCAGTTGGGTAGGAAACTCAGGGAACAAGGCGCGGGAGGGAATAATCTCTGTGCGTTTGTCTATGGAAGAAACTATGGCAACCGACGTTGCCAAGGCTATTGCCGAAGCAACTAAAGGATAAGCGAAAGGTCTTGTTTTGACTGTGCTGATGGTAAGGTCAATAGCGCTGGCTTGGCTTAGGCCAAAAATTTCAAAAAAGGGTTTTTTATCGGCACCTATCTTGCCCAGGATGGCCATTTCGATGAACAGGACACCAAAACAGGCCATAAAAACAATCCAGCCTTCAAAATCATGCAGAAAACCCTCGGCCATCGCTATGCCCCAGTTGTCCACCAGAACCCCTATCATGCCAATACGGAAGCTGTTCATGAGGATGGTAATGGGAATGGTCGATAGCACCAGGACTACACGTTTCCAAAAAGCCACGTCGAATAAGTAAGCGCATATAAAACCCAAGCTCAGCAGGGGAAATAAGTAACGCAAACCGCTACATGCTTCAACGACTTGGAGCTTGTAAACGCCTAAATCAATAACATTGCCTTCCAGATAAACCGGAATTTGGCACCACCGAATAAAAGCGACGCCCAGTTTTGACGATAGGAGCTGTAGATTGGCGGAAAGGTTGGCTTCAAGAAAATAAGGCAGGGGAATGGCAAAAACCAGAAGCAGTATAGGGATCAGCACCGGTTTGATGGCAGGCCAGCCCATGATAGCTAAGGCTAATCCAAGGATAACGGTTATGAGTGCATATTGAGTCAGGATAAAAAGGGCGCTGACTTCGCCAATAACGAAAACGACCAATGCGACCACTATAAGAGCCAAGCCCCACCACGAAGGAGAAAACTCACTCTGGATGATGATATTCTTTTTTTGCCAGATAAAATACAAGGTGATAAAAGGCAGCATATAGCCGTGGCTGTATTCTTCCTGCTTATCCCAGCGGTTAATCAGCTCTTCGATCCCTCCCCAGAATGCGACGGCCATTAGCGCCAAGGCAATTGTCAGGCACAGCCAACTTTGCCAATTCATGCGCCAGAGAATTTGCTTATTCATACCTGTTTTCTAACCGTAAAAAAGTAATGATTCCATAAAACCTGCTTGTTTCTATGTCAATAAGCCGATAACTTTTTGCCATTTCATGATACGCCTCACATTCTTATTGGAATTAATGAGCGTTAACGAATGCCCCGAGGCTTTTAAGTGCTTATACAATACCAGACATAAACCCAGAAAAGCACTATCAATGACGGTTACGCCTTTTAAATCGAGGACTACATCACGCTTTTTTGCGGCGGCTTGCTTGAATGCTTCCCGTAAAGGCAAAATTGTGGAGTACATACAATATCCACTTAATGATATATGCTTGATTTCATCAGCCTCTGTCGATACGTTAATCCCAAAGGTTTGGTTAGATGAACTAGGTTGAAAGAATTTTAACCAAAGCCAGTAAGGCATCACATTGCACAACAGCAATTTTAAAAAACTAACCCCGTCATTAAAGTAGCGCCGCCATAAGGCCGGTTCTTGGTAGATTCGCCAGAGCCATTCCAAGCCGAAGCGTTGGGCTAGCTTTGGTGCGCGTTGGATTGATCCTGCAAAAAAATTAATGACAGCACCCAAGTGGCTCATAACAGGAGCATTTAATAGGTGCTTGTTTTTTTCAATCCAGGCTTGGCCTTTTTTAGCGCTAATCGAGACAATCAGAAACTCCACATCGTGCTGATTGATTTTCTCAATGATTTCAGGGCTGCTCATTTCATCAACGGTGCCAAAGCCTGGGGCATAATGGCCTACTGCCAGTAATCCGGTCGGCTGCTGATTGATTTTTTGGCTTGCCAGTTCGCCTACGCCCGGTTCGCCACCAAAAAAAAAGACCTTTAAAGGCACGGTTGTGCTGCGGCGGTATAAGTGTTCCATCAAGTCGGAACCCGCTACACGTCCAGGAAGGGGAATGCCAAGCAGCTTAGCGACCAGAACAATGGGGAAGCCATCCGCTATGGATAGATCACTGTTGATTACCGAGTTTTTAAACCCGTCGTCGCTTTGCGAGGCGCACAAAAAGTTGAGGTTAGGCGTTGATAAAAAACAGGGCCGTCGTTCATTTGCGGCCGATAAAATCTCAACAGCGGTTTGACCGAGGTCGATAGCATCAAAAGGCAAGCCAAGCAAACACCAGACGTTACGGGAAAAATCTTTATTGATGTCCATGGTTTTAATGGTTAGATTCTGAAAAACTAGGCATCCCTGTCCGTCCTGATCCACTCTTTTTGACGTTTAAAAATAAAGGCAATATAGATTGATAATTTGGAGATGACGTAAAGCGGAATACCTGACAATTCCTTTGCGGATAAGTAATCCTGCCCATAACGCCACCAGACGCTGGCAAGCATAGCAGCAAAGTAGGAAAAACTTAGCACTAATATAAAAAATGCAGTTGCAGTTTCTGTTACCAATAAAAGCACTGATAGAGCAAACAGGCCGCTTAAGGCAATCAATACCAGTAAAGACAGTGGTGGCACACCAATATCCAATGCCAGCGCGAATAATCGCCAGTTTTTTTGATACCAGGACGCTTTGATAAGTAAGGGCAGTTGCTGAAAAATGGTTTGTAGGTGCCCATGTTCCCAGCGGGTGCGTTGACTCAGTTCGGCTGCGGATTGTTCTGGAAAATCACTATAAACCACAGCATCAGGGCAGAAAACAGACGGAAAGCCGTTGATAGCACAGTCAATGCCCAGTTGCATATCTTCGACAATATTGCCATGACCCACCTTAACGGTTTCAAGCGCTTGCCAAGGGAACGCCATACCTGTTCCAGTTAAAGTCACTGGCAGCCCCATCTTATTCATGGCTGAGAGACGAACTTGGTTTTTTAGCAACCAAGCAAATCCGGAAATTTTTTGTTTGATGGATGCATTCATGATAACCCGCATCAGGTAGGTCATTTGTGCAGGCAATTTTGATATAACTACTGAATTAATAAGGCTTATAAGTGCCGCCTTAGTAGTTTCACAGTCAGCATCCATGATAACCAAGACATCAGGGTGATGGTTCCCCTTCAAATATTGGATACCAAAGTCCAAGGCAAAGCCTTTTCCGCGTTGGGTGGAATCTTGCCGCTCTAATACGGTGACATCCAAGGCTTTGGCAATACTTGCCGTGTTGTCTGTACAATTATCAGCAACCAAGACAATGTTTTCAGGATTGGGATCAGGCAGTTGGGCTATTAACTTGACAAGCGTTTTGCTGATAATATCGGCTTCATTATGGGCGGGTATCAATATCTTATAAGAGATAGATTTCTCAATGGTATCTGCCTTAGGTGGTGGCGGTGTACTGAAGAACAACGCCACCAGACATTCGGTGCCGACCACAATCAGCGGTATTGAAATGAATACGGCAATTGCAATTACAATCAATTCGAATGCCATCAGATAACAGCCTCAGTGAACAATGCCGCCAATTT
>JABFSV010000175.1 GCA_013140405.1 Methyloglobulus sp.
ATTTCCGACTTACGGATTAGTGTATAGGGCGCAATAGCACAGCGTATTGCGTCGGATGATGGCGGTACACATGCGGTGCAATACGGCTAACGCCTATTGCACCCTATGGATTGCGTCTTACCGGGTTGTACGAACCCGCCGACGCACGGGCAGCGTCAAATAAAAAGAAACAAAACAATCCAGCGTCCATACCAGCGCCACCACACCGAGAATACGTGCACCCAAACCAGCGTAGTTGGCTGGCAACGCTAACATCATATGCAAGTGATCGGGCAAAACCACCCAGGCATTAATGTAAAAAGGCCAGCGTTTGCGGCTTTCCTTGACCGCTTGGCGCAGGATGTCAATATGTCGGGTCAAAAGGTCGTTGGGACGCATTTCCAGCAGATTGACGGTAAAAAAATAAGTTCCGCCAGGGATGCGGTAACGGCGATAGTCAAGCATTGTTAATCCTCGACAGGGACAGATTGCAACAATGTACCGCCATTTTCAAAGCATCACAAATTACAGCGTATAGGGCGCAATAGCGTAGCGTATTGCGCCGGATGATGGGCGGCACACATGCGGTGCAATACGGCTAACGCCTATTGCACCCTATGGATTGGTGATTGATTGCGCCTTATCGGGTTGAAGCCATTTCCGACTTACGGATTAGTGTATAGGGCGCAATAGCACAGCGTATTGCGTCGGATGATGGCGGTACACATGCGGTGCAATACGGCTAACGCCTATTGCACCCTATGGATTGCGTCTTACCGGGTTATGGATTGCGTCTTACCGGGTTGACCAATCCCCCCTTGCTAATACTGAATATTGATCGACCCTATAAACGTACGCGGGGTGCTGAAGTTGACATGGCCGGTATTTGAGCCGTAATTAGTGCCATTGGTAAAATAGGTCTTGTCTAGCAGGTTATCGATATTCAGTTGTGCCGTGATCCTGGTCTTGCCGACTTCAAAACCATAGCCCGCCATCAACCCTACCAGGGCATAACCAGTGGATTTGATCGTATTAGCCGCATTGACCACACCATCCTGCATATTTACACCGCCGCCAATCTTGAAACCCTTTAAATCGCCTTGTTGGACTTCGTAGGTAGTCCAAACACTGCCGATATTGCGCGGAACGAATTCCGGGCGGTTGCCTACTTCAATTCCAGCTCCGGCAACATCGCCATTGCTTTTGGTGACGCGGGCATCCTGGTTGGTGTAGGTGGCAATCACGTTCCACCCCGGCAGTATTTCGCCTTGAATATCCAATTCCGGCCCACGGCTACGAATCTCTCCGACTGCAATAGCGCAGCTTCCGGCACCACCGCCGTTACAAAAATGCGCCGGATCTGTATCCCTCGAGGCAACGTTCTGCTTAGTCAGGTCATAATACGCCAGAGTAGCCCTCAGGCGGCCATCGAAGAACTCGCCCTTGGCGCCCACTTCCCATTGCTGGGCGCTGGTAGGGGGTAAGAGTTTGCCCCCAAAAGCAAATGAGTTAAAAGAATTAGGGCCAAAATTTTCCGCATAATTGCTGTACAGGCTCAACCAAGGTTGCGGTTGCCATAAAATACCGACCCGAGGCGTGACGTCGTCTTCTGTTTGTGCAGCACCTGGGGTGAGCCCATCGCTAACGAGCCCGCTTTCACTTGTCGAGTGTATATATTGGTAGCGCAGGCCGCCCGTGACATGAACGTTGTAAGGCAGTTTGATCTGGTCTTGCAGGTAAAGTCCGTAATTATCCGTGCTTGTATTTGATTTAAATCTCGTAGACGGATCGATAGCCAAAGGATTGCTGGGATGGACGGGATTAGAAATACTGATCGATGAAAAGTTTCCGGAAGCAAATGAGTCGGAAATCGAGTCGTCAAGGTAAGTGTCAAAGCGATAATAATCGCCGCCGAACAACAAGGTGTGTTCAAGTCCCCAGGTCTTGAAGTGTCCTGTTACATCCAGAATGGTGGCAACTGTATCCAGTGTATTGTGTCTAGTGTCAGCAAAACGATCAAATCGATCTTGTAGGGCTGTCAGATTTTCGGCAGAGAAATATGCGACTCCCGTGCGGAAATCCTGACTCTTATAATCCACCTGGTGCTTAATTGACCAGTCGTCGTTGAATTGGTGCGACCAGTTAAAACCCACGAATATGTTTTCGGCTTCCAGTGGATTGCGCTCCAACAGGTTGCGGTTATGGGGTAACTCGATAAATTTATTGTTGGCGACGTCAAAAGGCAGGATTTGCTGATCTACGTTGGAATTCTCATGCTGGTACTCCATTTCCAGGGTCGCCTGGGTACGGGGGCTGATGTTCCATTTTAGTATCGGCGCCAGGAATACATCCTCGTTACTGACCAGATCGCGGAACGAGTTGTTGCTTTGGTAAGACGCATTCATCCGGTACAGCAGGGTATCGTCTTTGGTCAACGGGCCGGTGGCGTCGATACTGGTGCGGTACAGGTCGTAAGAACCGAATTGCTGGTTGAGTGAATAATACGGTGTTACCAGCGGTTGCTTGGTAGTGACATTGACCATACCACCCGGTTCAACCCGCCCATACAAGATCGCTGCTGGCCCTTTCAGCACTTCGACGCTTTCGATGTTGGCGAATTGCTGTCCATTGCCCATATTTTTATCGCCGTCATCCATGCGAAACCCATTACGGAACAGGGTATTGGTGCTAAAGCCACGTATAAACAATTTTTCGACCAACGCGCCACTTGCCGTTTTTGTTGTGGTAACGCCACTAACATTCCTCAATGCCTTATCGAGACTAATCACCTGCTGATCCTTCAACACCTGCTTGGAAATCACCTGCACGTTCAACGGCGTTTCCATAACGGGGGTATTGGTTTTGGTGCCAGCGGTGGCTTTAGGCAACACATAATCGGTGTTGTAAGGATCAGTCTGCCAAGTGGGATCGTCATACGGGTCATCGGCATCGGCCTCTACCGTCACTTTGGGGAGGGTGGTGTCGCTTCCGGTTTCATTGCTGTTGGATTGCGGCTGCGGCTTGTCCTCCCCATTTCCGGTTTCCCTGAAATTACTCGGTTGTTGTTCCAAGGTGACGGAATGGGCATTGATAAACCGGTAGGTCATTCCGCTGCCTTGCAATAAGCGGGTTAAGGCTTGGGATGCCGTCATGGTGCCGTCCAGTCTGTTGGCGGTCATGCCGCGTACCTTGTCGGCGGTAAACACCAGTTCCAGGTTGGATTCGGCGGCAAAGCGCATCAAGGCGTTGTTGAGGGATTGCGCCGGGATGTGGTAATGTCGGGTGGCATCGCCTGCGTTAACCGTGCCGCTTAACGCCAGGGCGATTAGGGCAATAATGGTAGGATGGGCAGGTTTTTTTGCCTTTATGCCCTCACGGGTACACCATTTGAATCGTCGAGATGTTCCGCGTGGGCAGCTTAGCGTTGCCCACCCTACAAAGCTGGTGATTGATGGATAAACAAAAATGCGGTTTATCCTGTTTGCGGCTAGTTGGTATGGCTGTTGTTCCATGATTGCCCTCGTTAATTTTAGGTCTCCAACTAAATGAGACGTTTAAGGGGCGCAACTTGGGAATGGAAATTGAAAATAATTTTTTTATCGGTGCAATACCACCCACCATGAACCGAGACGAGTTTCCTGCAAGGCCAAGGCGGCGCTGAGGGTGTGCAGGGTTTCGTCGGGGTTCGCCAGGGAAAACACGCCCGTTATGCGCTGGTTGTTAAGGTTGGCATCCGGCACATATATCCGCCCGTTGCGGTAGCGGTTAAGTTCTGTGATTAACTCACTGAGTGGGCGGTCGTTAATGAAGAGCTTTTGCTGTTGCCATGCCGTTAGCTGGCTGATGTCGCAATTTTTGGGTGCAGGTAAGTTCTTGCCGCCCAGGTAATGTATTTGCTGGCCTTCGTTGATAACGACTGGCTGGGCTTGTTCCGATGGTGCGATCTCTTGTGATGCCGAAAGCCTTGCATATACGGCGTGTTCCTGCACGGTAACGCTGATGTCGCCGATTTCTCGGTTATATACCTCGAACACCGTACCCAAAGCACGGACGGCTAGTTCACCGCTTTGGACTTCAAAAGGCCGATTGTTGTCTTTGGCGACGGTAAAGCGCACTTGGCCGTGGTGCAGGGTTATCAAACGCATCGCATCTTGATAATCGACCGACACGGCTGAGTTAGTGTTTAGCAGTAAGCGGCTACCGTCGGTTAGGGCTATGTCTTGTAGTTCCCCTGTTCCGGTGTGGTAATCGCTGAGATAAGCATCAAGCAAATGCGCCTGTTTGGGCATAATGCCCAATATTGCAACCAGCAAAGTTGCCGCTAAAGCCAAGGGGATCGCCAACCATTGCTTTGTTTGTATCGGTTGTTTTCGCATTTTGGCCGAGTTAACAGTAATGGCCGGATCGATGACTTGTGTTGGTTTTGATTTGGTAGCTTCAACCGTTATGCTCAGTTTTTGCCGTAAGCTGATACCAGCCGCCACCATGCCGTTAAACATATCCTCGGCTTCGGCGAAGGCGGCGGAATGGGCTGCATCCTGCGAGAGCCAGTCGGCGAAACCGTGCATGTCCTCGTCACTTATGTTATCCGCACGCAACTTGATGAGCCAATCGATGGCTTGCTGATTCAATTCAGGGAGGTTGGGTTCGTCAGGGTAAGAGGGCATCGGCTAACAGAAAAAAGGCATCATATCTTTAATAAGACGGATGACAGGTAAAAACGGTCACCCAAAATGGTAAAAAACAAGGTTCAACCTGATTCTTTCATCCGTTGGGTGCAATGCGCCGTTGCCCGAGTCAAATGTTTATGCACCATGGATTCTGAAATACCCAGACGGGCAGCGATTTCAAGGTAGGTCAACCCGTCGATGCCTCGCCACAAGAACGCATTACGGCAATCGGACGGCAGCTCCATCAGGGCTGTTTCCAGGGTGGTCAGGTTTTGCTGGGCGATGGCGATCTGTTCGGGGTCGGCCGCCGCTGATTGGAAGCTATCGGCAAACACCTCAAAATCGCCTTCGACCGCACGGTCACTCCTGACCTTGGCTTTGCGCTGGTAGTCAACTGCCAGATTGAGGGCAATGCGGTAGGCCAGCGCACGGGCATTATTGACGGGTGTGGCCTGGCTGGTCTGGCAAAAGCGGATATAGGTTTCGTGGGTGATTTCGGCGGCGGTATCCGAGCATCTGAGCCGCCGGGTCAGAAAATGCAGCAATTCCTCGGCCAGGGAGTCACTCCAGTATAAGGCGTGGTTGGGAGAGATGGCGTTTGTCATGATCAATACTGCATGAAGCGAACCTTAAATTAACGCGTATTATCTTATGAAACCTTGATGAAGGGTATTTATTCGTTAAAACTGCAGTTTAAGTCTACAGTGAATGTGTGTTAATCGTAGCGCTACACTATATGAGCATTGATTCCACACAATTTTACGAATAGCCTTCATTTTTTAATCTAGGTGTTTCGGTTGGTTACTGCTTCCGGTTATTGTACGGCCATGGTTTCTTAAGCATAGCCATTATTCATTCTTTCATATTATCAATATCTTATTGATCGTTTGTCCACAAATTACCATTGAGGAAATGCTAATTCACATAGGTATTTGCGTTTGCCATCAAAAGAATCGTTCTTTGCTTCCGAAATATTTTCACCAAAACTGAGCAATTTTGCCTCCTCAAACGTTGTATAGGGTAAGACTTATAAAAACAGGGGAGACCATGATTAAAAAACCAATCTATGCCAATAAATACGTTCGGCAACTAAACCGCTGGGGAATTTACTCGTCGAACAGCTTGTCCGTCATGGCATTGCTGTTATTGTTCCTGGGCGGAACAGCAAACGCAGGCGATACCGCCAAGCAGTACCATATCCCAGCACAGCCGCTCAGTAACGCCCTTTTGCAATTTGCTGAGGACTCCAAGCTGGAACTCATAGTCAAGGCTGAGAAGCTGCATGGCTTTAATTCTGTCGGACTAGATGGCAACATGACATCTGCGCAAGCCTTGTCCAAGTTGCTGCAAGGCAGCGGAATGACTTACCGCTTTGTCGATGCCAAGACCGTGACGGTAGAACAGCCCGATGCCAATTTTAGAAAAACGTCTGATGTCGAAGAAAAAGCAGAGCCTCAATCCAGCAGCGGGGATACCACCTTACCTAAAGTGACGGTGGAAGCGGAATATGACACTTATGACCCTTACAATACCAGCGATCCTTATAACAAGTCATATTCGGCAGCAAATTCGACGACTGCCACCAAGACGGATACGCCGATCATGGATACGCCCGTTTCCATTCAAGTCGTACCAAAAGCTGTGCTGCGAGACCAACAGGCTTGGCGTGTGGAAGATGCGGTAAAAAATGTCAGTGGTGTCCAGCAGACTTGGGCGAGCGGCGGTCAATACCAGGATTTTGTCATTCGCGGCTTTGGTTCCGGTATCAATTACACTCGTTTTCGTAATGGCATCCGGCTTACCGAGGGTACTTTTGATATGGCGAATGTGGAGCAGATTGAAGTCCTAAAAGGCCCTGCGGCAATGCTGTATGGCAGAGTAGAACCTGGCGGAATGGTCAATGTGGTCACAAAAAAGCCCTTGGATACGCCTTATTATTCGCTGCAACAACAATTTGGTTCTTATGATTTTTATCGTACTACAGTTGATGCCACGGGACCAATTACAGACGACAAAGCGCTGACTTATCGTTTTAACTTGGGATATACGGATCACAACTCGTTCCGTGACTTTATTGGTGAAGACCGGGTTTTTGTTGCACCCAGCCTACATTGGCAAGCTACCCCGGACACCCAATTCAACCTGAATATCGAATACAGCAATAATGACACGACATACGATAACGGTATCCCGGCCATCGGCAAGCGTGTGGTGGATGTGCCCATCAACCGGAACTATACGCATCCTGATTTTAACCGAGATAACATCGAGAACACGTTGGTGGATTTTAACTGGTCACACAATTTCAATGATGCCTGGAAAGTATCAAACGGTATCGTTGCCACCATGAGTAATCTCCAGTCCCGGACTATTCCGGTCGCTTATTTTCAAACTCAACTGGAGGGCACTCCAAATCCGCAAGTGCGTCGAGGCACATATTTTGAGGACTTTGAGCGCAACAATTACACGACTTACCTTAACCTGAACGGTAAGTTTGATACTTTCGGCATTAAACACAATGTGTTGTTGGGTGGTGATTATTACAGTCGTGAAGAGAAAAACAGCGGTTTTTTCGGGCTTAATTACGCGATTCAACAGAATTTTGAAGGCGATGCCTTGAAATATTTCACATTTATCGACTTGAATAATCCCAATTACAACCAGTTTCCCTTTACGTTCAGCGAGCTGGATAATCTGAGACGGAACGCGCCGAATGATTTTGTGCGTGCATCCCA
>JABFSV010000445.1 GCA_013140405.1 Methyloglobulus sp.
GAGCAAATCCATGCCGAAGGCGGCGATGGCACGGAATTTATAAATCAGGCCAAAGATAAGAACTCATCAAGCCGCTTAATGGGTTTTGGCCATCGCGTTTATAAAAATTTCGATCCACGGGCGATGGTATTGAAAAAACATTGCGACAAACTTTTGAACAAGCCAGGCATGAATGACCCGTTATTCGACATTGCCAGACGTCTTGAAGAAATCGCCCTTAGTGATGATTACTTCATTTCCAGAAAACTTTACCCGAATGTCGATTTTTACTCAGGCTTGATCCTACGTGCTGCCGGTATTCCCACTAATATGTTCACAGTTTTATTTGCCATGGGCCGTATGCCTGGCTGGTTAGCGCATTGGCGCGAAATGATCCATGGTGGAACGGTCACTATTTACCGTCCGCGCCAGATCTATGTCGGCGAGCCGTTACGCAATTATAAGGATATCAACCAACGAACATAAACACGCGGCTTTTGGAATTGTTGCCCGCCTTTAAGCTAACGACATTAGCCCGTAATTATTCATCCGGAATATCCTGTGCCTGACTGCAATAGCTCCGTCAATGACTTTGGCAAGCAATATTACGCAACCCAGCTTGGCATCTACGACGAGATGTACGCTGCCAATAATAAGGCGCTACCTTATTGGGAGCGTTTTATGGATGCGCTTGATGTTATGGGTACGGAAAAACTGGAGCAACGCCGCCGCGAAGCGCAGCGCTTGTTGCGCGAAAACGGCGTTACCTACAATGTTTACGGCGATTCGCAAAAACTTACTCGGCCATGGCAACTTGATCCAATCCCGTTATTAATCAGTAGCGAAGAATGGCAGGCTATTGAAGCAGGTTTAAAGCAACGCGCCGAACTGCTGAACCTTATTCTTAAGGACATTTATGGCAACCAGCTCCTGTTGAAAAAAGGTTTGTTGCCTGTTGAACTTATTTTTGGTCATGATGGTTTTTTACAACCCTGTGTAGGTGCGTTAAAAAACCAGCCGCAACATCTCACTTTTTACGCTGCCAATCTTGCTCGTGGCCCTAATGGACGCATGTGGGTATTGGATGACCGTACCCAGGCACCTTCCGGTTCTGGGTACGCGTTGGAAAACCGTACCGTGATGACCAGAGTGCTACCGGATATTTTCCGGGAAACCAATGTGCATCGTTTATCTGGATTTTTTAAGTCTTTATACAAAGGACTGGCTGGAATTGCACCACATAATAAAGATGATCCTCGCGTTGTCATTCTCACCCCAGGCCCACTCAACGAAACCTACTTTGAACATGCTTATTTAGCAGCTTATCTTGGTTTTACGCTGGTTCAGGGTGGTGATCTGACCGTCCGTGACGGTCGGGTATGGCTTAAGTCTTTATCGGGCTTACAAGCCGTTGATGTTATTTTACGACGGGTGGATGATTCTTTTTGCGATCCGCTGGAATTACGCAGCATCTCACAACTAGGCGTGGCAGGATTGCTGGAAGTTGTACGGCGAGGTAATGTCGCTATCGCGAACCCTTTGGGTAGCAGTATTCTGGAAAATCCGGCGTTGTTGGCTTTTTTGCCAGGATTGGCACGTTACTTACTCAATGAAGAACTTAAACTACCCTCAATTGCAACCTGGTGGTGCGGACAGCGACGAGAACGGGAGTTTGTGCTAAAAAACTTTGACAGGCTGGTCATCAAACCGATCAACCGCAGCCTGGGTTATCACGCCGTATTTACCGGATTGTTAAGTAATAAAGAAAAAGAACAGCTACGTAATCTTGTTATCAGTAAACCGCACTTGTTCATAGGCCAGGAACAAGTCAGTTTCTCCACACTTCCGGCTTTTATCGACCAGCATATCGAAGCGCGTAATGCCGTTATCCGTAGCTTTGTCGTAGCAAACGGCGATGATTATTCGGTAATGCCCGGCGGGCTTACCCGCGTTTCTCGCCAAAAGGATAGTATTGTCGTTTCAAATCAAGCGGGCGGGATCAGCAAAGACACGTGGGTATTGACACCTGAACCCGAGCGCTCAATCAGCTTATGGAGCCAACCAAAACACAATCAATTAATTAATGCTATCGACGAACCACTGACCAGTCGATCAGCCGACAATCTGTTTTGGGTTGGGCGCTATCTTGAACGCATCGAAGCAGCAACTCGGTTATTAAGGACTGTCTTGCTAAAGTTAAGGGAAACCCTGGAATTCAAAGACCCTTCCGACAAAGAATGCCTTAGATTCTTATTACCAGCGCTGACCCAGGTAACCGGCACTTTCCCAGGTTTTACAAAATTGCAAGAGCATCTTTTCCAGATGCCTTATGCCGAATTACTCTCGTTGGCTAAAGATAGCCAACGCAAGGGGACATTGGCTGCGAATATCCAGGCTTTCTCACAGGCAGCATTCAGCATTCGTGACTTGTGGTCTCAAGATACCTGGCGCAGTGTCGATAATATTGAACGCCGTTGGCAGCAAAAGGTAATTAAAAATGAAATTAATGCTGAACAGTTACAAAAGCATCTGGATGATTTAATTACCGGCATTGTCGCGTTTTCAGGCTTGACCAGTGAGAGCATGACCCGTGAAGCGGCCTGGTTGATGCTGGACAGTGGCCGACGGCTGGAACGTGCGTTGGGACTTATTGCATTGCTTCGCTCAACCGTTGTGTTTCAACATGACGATGCCATTCAAAATCAAGTACTTGAGGCTGTTCTGGTGTCAACTGACAGTTTAACTATTTATCAACGCCGCTACCGTTCGTTTATCCAACTACCATTGGTGCTGGAATTATTATTACTCGATGAAACTCATCCTCGCTCCGTTGCCTATCAACTGCATCAGCTATCTACCCATATTAGCGCTTTGCCACGGGGCAATGATAAAAACCACCTCAGTGAAGAAGAGCGGGTAATTTTGAAGGTTTACACGGACTTACGCTTGTGTAACGTACTTGAATTAAGCCAAGCTAATCAAGATGGAGGCATTTATACTAACTTGGAAAGCGTACTATCGAATACGGCTACCCTATTGTGGCGAATTGCGGAAGTCATCGCCGAGACCTACTTTAGTCACTCCCAGACTTCACAGCTCATGATGTTAAATACCCGTGAGGATGAACTGTGAAATATCGCATTACCCATATCACAGTCTATTCTTACAGCCAGCCGGTCGGTTTATGCCAGAATGAAGCACGGTTACAGCCACGAAATTTCTGGCGGCAGAACTGCGACAGTAGCCGCTTTGAGATTTATCCAACACCAGTGGATTTTCACGAGCGCGTGGATTTTTTCGGTAATCGCGTCACCTATTTTGCTATCCAGCAACCCCACAACCAGCTTACCGTCACCGCAATCAGTGAAGTGACGGTATTCCCCAAACAGAATACCTTGGATTTATTTAACCAGTTATCCTGGGAACAGGTTCGCAACCTACTACAAGAGACATCATTACAGGGACAATCCCAGGGACAATTGCAAAGCCAACAAGGCCAAATTCAATTTCAAAATCGCGATCAATCGCCCGAATTGATGGATGCCAAGCAATACCTGCTTGATTCACCTATGGTGACGGTTACGTCCGAACTGGCAGGTTACGCACAACCTTCATTCCAGCCCAATCGTCCTCTGGTGGATGTTGTGCATGACTTGATGGGACGAATTTACCGGGATTTTACCTATGATCCGACTTTTACCACGATAGCAACGCCTTTATCGGACGTACTTAATTTTCGTCGTGGCGTTTGTCAGGATTTTGCCCATCTGGCTATCGGCTGTTTGCGCGCCTATGGAATAGCTGCGAAATATATCAGTGGTTACGTTGAAACATTGCCTAACCCAGGCACACAGCGTTTGGTCGGCACTGATGCCTCACATGCCTGGTTTTCAGTTTTTATCCCCGGCAGCGGCTGGCTGGATTTTGACCCCACCAACAATAAAGTACCGCTGGATCAGCATATCACCTTGGCTTGGGGGCGTGATTATTCTGATGTTACGCCGCTTAAAGGCATTGCCTACGGCGGCGGCCAACATACACTTTCGGTATCGGTAGATGTATTAAGGCTTGAATGAGAGAGAAACAAGGCACACCCCCCTCACTTTGTGTCTTGTTAAATTATTTTATTAACTTCTTGGAGAGTACATGGCAACTATTCATTTGATCGGCGGCGAAAAGGGCGGGGTAGGAAAATCTGTGGTAGCAAGATTGCTGGCACAATACATGATTGATCATGAAATACCTTTTATCGGTTTTGATACTGACAAGTCGCACGGGGCATTACTGCGTTTTTATAGCGATTATGCCTCGCCTACGGTTATCGATAATTACGAAAGTCTCGATACCCTGTTGGAAACCGCATCGGAACAACCGGAGCAACGGATTCTGGTTGACCTCGCTGCCCAAACCCATCTTCCCTTGTCGTTGTGGATAGAAGATTCCGGTGTCCTGGAATTGGCGGAAGAGTTGGGAATATACATCTGTTATTGGAATGTAATGGATTCCGGAAAAGATTGCGTGGATCTGCTCAGTAAACTGCTCGATCAATTCGGAAATCGGCTCAATTATGTCTTGGTGCAAAACCAGCTTCGTGATGACAATTTCAATATCTTGGAGTCATCAGGCGTAAAAGACCGGGCATTAGCATTGGATGCCCGAATTATCAGCCTAAAACGCCTTTATACTCCGGTCATGACCAAAATCGATAGTAACAGCTCCAGTTTTTGGGCCGCTAAAAACAAAGATGCCGACAGCCTTAATCCTTTGGGGTTACTGGAAAGACAGCGGGTTAAGATTTGGCTAAACCATGCTTACAACGAAATCGGATTTGTTGGTGTTTGATGTATTGCTATCTGACAATGTTTGGCTACTACTAATGCGGGCAAAAACATGAGTTGCAAAAAACCTTTTCTAATGCTGTTGTGCTATTTTTGCAAGGTCTAACCTCATGAAACTGGTCGTTAATTGTAATCTTCATTTCCATTTCACTGAAGAGACTGCTTTAATCTTGATGTTGCGCCCGTTCCGAGGTATTCAGCAATGGATAAACCGCGAAGCATTTACCATTAACCCAGCGATGCTAATGCTTGAAAGCACTGACAGTTTTGGCAATTCTTATCAGCGGGTATTGGCCCCTATCGGTGATTTTTTTATCCATACCTCTGCTGAGGTCATAGTTACTGACAATATTGATATTGCTCCGGGCGCTTATTTTGTTGAAATACAGCATCTTCCAAATGAAATACTCCCTTATCTGTTACCCAGCCGTTATTGTGAATCTGACCGCTTCGGCGATCTTGCCAGGGAGATCATCGTTGATGCCTTGCCTGGGTACGACCAAGTCCGAAAAATTACTGATTGGGTTCAGGACGCTATACAGTACATACCCGGTTCGAGTGAGTTTCCACTCTCGGCGGTTGAAGTGCATCACCGTGGCAATGGCGTGTGCAGAGATCTTGCCCAACTTTGCATAGCGCTTTGCCGTAGCATTAGCATACCTGCACGACTGGTTGTTGGTTATCTCTATAATTTGCAACCAATGGACTTGCATGCTTGGTTTGAAGCTTATGTCGGCAATCGCTGGTATACCTTTGACCCCACACAAAACGTGTTATCTGGAGGCAGAGTGATTATTGCTTTCGGCCGCGATGCAGCGGATGTCTCGATATTTCATCAGTTTGGTTCAGGTTGTGTTTTGAACAACATGGACGTTCAAGTCGATTTGTTGGATAATTGACCAATTTATTTGTGACCATGGCTAAACCTTAATGACTTATTGTATCGCTGCTTCCATAAACGAGGGATTGATTCTGGTTTCAGATTCACGAACCAACGCCGGTATTGATAATGTCAGTACCCACGGCAAAATGCACGCTTTTGCGACAACCAATGACCGTAAAATCGTTCTGCTTTGTGCGGGGAATCTTGCCACGACTCAAGCAGTGTTAGAGCAATTGCATCGTGACAATATCAAAAATGCGAAAACCAACCTTAACAACGTGGAATGCTTATCTGAAGCAGCCGCCTATTTAGGCCATGTCAGTTTGGAAAAACAAAAGCAACACGTAAATCCTGAAGGTCAGTCTGCCTTTAATCCATCGGCGAGTTTTATATTGGCAGGACAAATCGGCACTGAAGAACCGCACGGCGCTTACATGGTTTACGCGGAAGGCAACAGTATCACCAGTTCAGCCAATACCCCATTTTTACAGATCGGCGAAAGCAAATACGGCAAACCTATTCTGGATAGGTTTCTTAAATTGGGAACTTCAATTGATGAAGCAGCCCGTTGTTGCTTAGTGTCAATGGATTCTACCATTCGAAGCAATGCGAGCGTCGGGCCGCCAGTTGACATGCTGATTTACCGTAAAGACAGCTTTAGTTTTAATGAATATTACTGCTTTGATGATGATAACGATTATTTGTTGCAACTAAGGCGCAGTTGGGAAACAAAACTGCGTGAAGCCATTGCCGCCTTACCTAGCTTGGATAAGCAAACCGTAAAACCAATGCCGGTTAGGTTGTAAAGCGTTAACGTAAAAACTGCTCTCCCATAAACAATTGTGTTTTTGGGATATTCGGAATGTAATGTTGAAAAATAGCCAATGACAACAAGTAAAGTTGTCACGGATCGGATTGGGAAAATCCGACCCTTAACTACGATCCAATTTGGTTAATGTGTCAATCAACAGCCAATAGTTTCCACCTACGGATTGGGCTGGTTTTTGTTTTGTATGACCCAGCCAGACTGTGGCAACAGTTTGTCAATGTTATCTCGGGTTTTTTGTTCAGGGTTTTGATTAAACATCATGAAAATCCATTCTGATCTGAATATCCCGTTTAGTTTGGCTGGAGTATAGCATTTAGGATATTTTTGCCTGGATCAGTCTGTTAGGCATTAACTCTTGTATTTTTCCTGGCTTTCTTCAATTCCTTGCAATTCCGTATGCTTACTTACCTTAGCCTTTTTTAATAAGATTTCCTGGTAACGGTGCCACCTGCCCGGTTTCCCGAAATGTCTTGTAGTGGCGCAGTACTTCGGCATGGTCAAAGGCCAATAGCTTGGGCAGTTCATCCAGGCTGAATATCTGGCAATTTTTGGCATCATCTGCGGCTTTAGGCGTACCTGCGGCTTCTGCGACATAACAAGCAGTGACGGTATGGCCTCGATTATCGCGGCTGGGATCGGAATAGATGCCGAGCAAGGCTAACAATCGCACATCCAGCCCGACTTCTTCCTGTGCTTCCCGCACCGCGGCATATTCAACCCGCTCACCCACATCAACAAAACCGCCGGGTATCGCCCAACCATACGGTGGATACGCCCGTTCAATTAGGACAATGGGACGACCTGGATAGTCGATCAATTCGATGATGGTGTCTGCTGCAAGTGTTG
>JABFSV010000168.1 GCA_013140405.1 Methyloglobulus sp.
TGATTACAGAAAATACGAATGTGCAGTTTGTGGACATGTTTATGATGAAGCGGTAGGCGATCCCGATTCTGATCTTGCGCCAGGTAAGCTATGGGAAGATATTCCAGACGATTGGCATTGCCCGGAATGCGGCGTAGGCAAAAGTGATTTTGAGTTAATCAGCTAAAAAATACGGTAAGATTGGTTTAACAATAATAATTAGAGCCTAAAAAAATCAGGAGGGCAGCATGAACATTGTCATCGTTGGCTCAGGTATTGCGGGTGTGACCTTTGCCGAAAAGTATCGGGCGTTGTCCCCTGATGCTGAAATCGTTTTGGTGACCTGTGAACACGACGGCTACTATTCCAGGCCGCTGCTGTCCCGTGGTTTTACCAAGACCGATATTGAGCAGTCCATTATCCTCAAGGGTTTCGAGAAGCTGCGTGAAAATGCTATTGATGTGATTGCTGGGTCGGAAGTCACTGCGATTGATCGTAACGCGAAGACAATCGCCATTGACGGCCCAGGTCAGGAAAAATCATTATCTTATGATAAGTTGGTACTGGCTCAGGGGTCGGCTGCATTTGTGCCACCACCGTTCCGGCCTTTCGAGAAATTATTTTTTAGCTTAAACAGCCTAGCTGATTTAAAAGCCATGCGGAAATTCCGCCAGCCGTTTTTAAGTCAAAATAAACATCCGCTTTGGGCGGTCATTGGAGGCGGGTTGATCGGCTGCGAAGTTGCCTCCGATTTGGCGGTTGCTGGCGATAAGGTGACGGTTTATCACGCAATGGATAGGTTGATGGAACGTCAATTGGTTGCCGATGATTCAGCTTCCTTACTCAGTGTTCTCGAATCATCAGGTATTGCAGTTTTATTTAATCAAGCTGTGCATGGTATTGTTGAGGAAGGCGGTAAAATGTGCGTAGAAACGGATGTGAATACCGAGTTTGATGCCGTTATCGTCGCTTGCGGGTTTAAACCACGCACCGAATTAGCCCAACATGCAGGTTTGGACGTAGGCAGGGGCATAAAAGTTAATCCTTACTTACAAACCAATGATGAAGCAATTTTTGCCCTGGGTGATGCAGCCGAATTGCCTGATGGCAAGCTCTACGCCTATATCCTGCCCATCCGTAGCCAAGCCCTGTGGTTGGCAAATTATTTGGCAGGACAAGAGCAAGCCGCTTGGTCGCCAGCACCGTTTTCGACTAAGGCTAAAGTGCATGGGTTTGAGGCAGGGCATCCGTATAGTTTTACCTAGTTATTATTTGCAGGAGAATTAAGAGGTGAGAGCTTGCACAATCAAACCGTCTGATCGTAAAAATCAGGTTCGTTTGGTAGGAAATGACCTTGTAAAGAATTATGGCAAGAAGAATTACTATACAGTGCAGGAAGTTAAGAAGGCTAATCAACGCCAAGGAATTAGTTTAGATTTTGCTTGTTGGTCACATGCGGCTTTTAATACCCATAGTGATTTTGACGCATATCACAACTCAATTGGTGAAACTTGTGATTATGTTGAGATGAAAACAGAAATGTTATCTTCGGTGAGTGCCCAATGCGACACTTCATGGTTTGACATTGATTTATCATGGCTTGAATTTCCAGATATTGATTTCTCAATTTTTGATTTCTTAGACTTTTAAATATTTTCAACGAGATAAAAGTGCGTAGGATGTGGTAAACGCAGTGAACCGCATCAATCGCGAAACACGAACTATGCGGTTCGTACCTCACCGCATCTACGGCTCTAAGGTGCATGGGTTTGAGGCGAAGCATCCGTATGATCTTTAGCTATAAATTTGGAGTAAGACAGATGGAATACCCAGATAGCATGGTGAAGCAATTAAAAATAATTAAATGGCTGCTTATTTTCATTACCGCTAGCGTATTTATTGCTGCTAGCTCTGTTGCTTTTGTTGCTTTACAGTCTATAAATCTTGTCGAAAGTAGCCTCGCCGATAGTTCTTGTGATGAGAAAAGTTTTAGAGACAAGGTATCTAACTTGGTTGATGAAGGTAAGCTAGAAGAAGCAATCAAGTTGGCTAACGAACGAATAAAAAGTTATCCCAATGACGAAGATGGATATTGGTATCGAGGTAAAGCCTATTATCTGCAAAAAAAATGGCAGACAGCCATAGACGATTTCAACAAAACAGAAGAGCTTGTACCTAGTTGGAAAGAACAATATACAGAGCCTTACAGGGCTGCCGCACAGTCGAAATTAGCCAACCGCTAACAATTTACTCGTGGTAGATGCCCCAGCACCGTTATCCTGACCCCGACATCGCCGCCGTTTACCGCGTTATTTACGAACGCCGCGACGTGCGGCATTTCTTGCCTGATCCGATTGACCCTGAAATTTTCAGCCGCTTGCTGGATGCCGCACACCATGCGCCTAGCGTGGGTTTTATGCAGCCGTGGCGGTTTATCCGTATCAGCGATTCTGCTGTCCGCAAGGACATACACGATCTGGTCGAAAAAGAAAGAATTCTGACCGCCAAAGCTTTAAACAAACGCGAAGATGAATTCATGAAGCTGAAAGTCGAAGGAATCCTGGAATGTGCGGAAGTGTTGGTTGCTGCTTTGTGTGATCGGCGAGATGAGCATGTGTTTGGCCGCCGCACCTTACCGGAAATGGATTTGGCTTCGTTGTCGTGTGCAATCCAAAATATGTGGCTCGCCGCCAGGGCGGAAGGGCTAGGTATGGGTTGGGTGTCCCTGTTTGAACCGCAAGCCTTGAAAGCGTTATTGAATATGCTGGAAGACAGCCATCCCGTGGCTATCTTATGTTTAGGTCATGTGGAAAAGTTCTACGACAAACCTATGCTTGAGCAGGAGATGTGGGCGGGACGCAAGGACATCAATGATTTGCTCTTTGAAAATACCTGGAACAGTCCGTGTCGCTAGGTTTTAGCATTAATCCGGTCTCCTCACGGCTAAAGCCTGACCTACAAGCCAAAATCGACCAAAAAACTAAACCGCTAGGCGCGTTAGGACAATTAGAAAACCTCGCACTGAAAATAGGCTTGATCCAAAATAGCCTAGAGCCCCAGCTAAATAAGCCAACCATTCTCATTTTTGCAGGTGATCACGGCATAGTAAAATCAGGAGTCAGCGCGTATCCGCAAGCCGTTACCGCACAGATGGTTGCCAATTTTTTGGCGGGTGGTGCTGCGATTAGTGTATTTGCAAGACAGCACAAGTTGGAGTTATTCGTGGTTGATGCTGGCGTTAATGCTAACTTAACCGCTCATCCCCAATTGATAGATGCAAAAATAGCCGAAGGCACAAAAAACTTTCTTTATGATTCTGCTATGTCCGTAAGTCAGTGCTTAAAAGCCATACAATCAGGTGCAGAGATGGTAAGGCAACAACAGGTGAATGGCTGTGACTGTATTGGTTTTGGCGAAATGGGCATAGGCAACACCTCGTCCGCTGCTTTGCTTGCACATTGCCTGACTGGTCTTTCAATGGATCAGTGCGTTGGTCGCGGTACTGGTTTGGATGATAGTCAACTTCAAAACAAACGCAAGGTTTTGCTGCAAGCCTTAAATTTCCATAAAGACATAACAGCACCACTGGATGTGCTGGCTACTTTCGGCGGTTTTGAAATCGCCATGATGGTAGGCGCTTATCTAAAAGCTGCCGAGCTAAGAATGCTGATTATGGTCGATGGCTTTATTGCCAGTGCCGCGCTGCTAGTGGCATACAAACTGTATCCGGCTGTACTGGATTATTGCGTGTTTAGCCATGTTTCATCCGAACAAGGCCATAAAGCATTGTTATCCTACCTAAATGCAAAACCGCTGTTGAACCTGGAATTACGCTTGGGTGAAGGTTCTGGTATTGCGCTTGCTTATCCGTTAATCCAGTCAGCAGTGTTGTTCTTAAATGAAATGGCGACCTTTGCGGATGCAGGTGTTGATGAGCAAACCAATACTTAGTTATGTTTCATCTGAATAAAATACTGAATAGGTTGATTCCATTCATGGTTCGACGACCAACGGAAGTGCCTGTGGTGTCAGCTCACCGCGAACGGAATCAACGCACTACCGTTCGTCCTGAGCCCTTCGGCTACGCTCAGGAGAGCCTTGTCGAAGGACTTATTAAGAACCCCCTAAATCTATTCTTCCTGGCCCTTAGTTTTTACACCCGACTACCTGTACCCAAAAACCAGGACTACGACCAGTTACCGCAAGCCAGTATTTATCTGCCTCTGGTCGGTTGGGTGGTGGGTGGATTAACGGGATTGTGCTTTTATCTGGCAACCATGCTGTGGGCGCAATCAACCGCAGTGATACTGGCTTTAATTGCAGGGATTTTGCTGACGGGTGCTTTTCACGAAGACGGTTTTGCCGATGTCTGCGACGGTTTTGGTGGCGGCTACGACAAGCAGCGTATCCTGGAAATTATGAAAGACTCGCAGATTGGCGCGTACGGTGCGCTTGGTCTGGTATTGTTGATGTCCTTAAAAATCAGTTTGCTGAGTACGATGCCAGCGGCTTCTGTACCTTTGTTACTGTTCGCGGGGCATAGCATCAGCCGCTTTCAACCGTTACTATTGATGCGGCAGTACGATTACGCTCGAAGTTACAACAGCAAAGTCAGTGCCGCATTTTATAAGCCCAGTCCGCAGGAGCTATTAGTTGCCGGAGCTTTCGCCTTTTTACCGTTGTTGCTGTTACCACTTCTTTGCAGTTTAGCCATTCCGCTTATATTCTTGGTTAACTGGAGATTAGCTTATTATTTTAATCGTCATATCGGTGGTTATACCGGCGATTGTCTCGGTGCGAGCCAGCAGGTCGCAGAAATCGTTTTTTATCTCGGCATCAGCGCATTGTGGACATTTACCTGATCCGCCATACTAAGACAGAAACCGTGACTGGCTTGTGTTATGGTCAAACGAATGTCGCATTAGCCGATAGTTTCGACGATGAGGCGCGGCTTATCCGCGAGAAACTGCCTGATTTACTGCCCGATTGCTTGATAATTAGCAGCCCGTTAAGCCGTTGCGTACAACTGGCGCATACTTTTAGGAAGTCCGTTAAGTTGGATGACCGACTGCAGGAAGTTAATTTTGGCGATTGGGAAAAGCAGCGTTTTGACGATATAGAACCGAGCTTATTAAAAAAATGGACGGAAAATTTTGTCACTGAGTCACCGCCTAATGGTGAAAGTTTCAGTGATTTGTGCCGTCGCGCTGGTAGCTTTTGGGATGAATTGCTTTTAAAGCATCCAGCCGAACAGGTTCTGCTTATCACTCATGCAGGTGTAATCCGCGCCCTGTTTGCCCATGTTTTGCAATTGCCACCAGCGAACGCGTTTAAGATAAGGGTCGATGTCGGTTCGGTGCATAAGCTGCAACACACCAATGATTACACCTACGTCCATTACATCAATCACTAAATGCACTCGTTAGCCGTTTTTGGCACCAGTTCAGATGCTGGTAAAACCACCGTCACGATGGCGTTATGCCGTCTTTTTGCAGATTTTGGCTTTCGTGTCGCGCCGTTTAAAGCGCAGAATGTTTCCAATAATTCTGCGGTTACGCCGGAAGGGCGGGAGGTTTCCAGGGCGCAATGTTTCCAGGCAGAAGCCGCACGGGTTGCACCTAGCCATTTGTTTAATCCGGTGTTATTGAAGTCTTATGGGGACAGTTCTGTACAAGTCATTGTTAATGGGCTGGTGTATAAAAACCAGTCAATTGCAGGATATTACGATGACATAACTAGCTTACAGGGACACGTAGCGCGGGCGTTTTCGCAACTGCAACAAGATTATGACCTAGTGATTGCCGAAGGTGCAGGTTCGCCTGTAGAGTTGAATCTGCTATATAGGGATCTTTCCAATAGCTTTATCGCCAGTACCTTCAAGACGAAAAACATACTGGTCGCGGACATAGAACGCGGCGGTGTGTTTGCTTCCATTTATGGCACGTTGGAGTTGATGGAGCCAGTCATGCGGGAAAATCTGATTGGCGTGGTCATCAACAAATTTCGTGGAGATAGGCGATTTTTTACCGATGGCGAACAAATTATCAAGAAACGGTTTGGCGTACCCGTATTGGGCGTATTGCCGTCATCGCGTATCCTGGCTTGAGCAATTATAACGACCTGGATGTGTTGATGGCGGATAGTGAGCTTGAGGTAGAATTGATCCATGCCTACCGTCCCTTGCAAGCGTTCGATATGGTGTTATTGCCGGGCAGCAAAACGGTTATGAATGACCTGCGTTGGTTGAAAAATCAAGGCTTGTTTAATGAAATCAAGGCGTTTAATAAGCCGATATTCGGACTTTGCGGGGGTTATCAGATGCTGTGCCAAAACTTGAATGACCCTGATACGCTGGAACACAATACCCCAGGGTCGGTAACGGGTTTCGGTTTTATCGACGATGACGTGGTTTACCAAAATCCCAAAGTGTTGGCGAGTGGAAGTTACTCGTTATTTTCTTATTCCATCAAAGGTTACGAAATCCACTATGGGCGTATGAACCGCTATCCCTTGTATTACCAAAGTCCACAAGTTTCCGGTACGCACGTACATGGTGTTTTTGATGATGGCGATTTTCGTAGCCACTATTTTAAGGCGATAAACTCTGCTTATCAGGGTTATGACTATCGGAATTACCGTGAAGCGCAGATTCAGCAATTTACGGATAGGGTTGCAGAAAACATCGACATAAGTGCGTTGTTAGGGGTTTTACAGGCAGAATCATGAAAACTTTATTTATCGGTGGTATCAAAAGTGGCAAATCCCGATTGGCTGAAGCCTATATTCTAGAACAGGCCAAGCAAAAGCCTTATTACCTAGCAACCACCGAGTTTATTGACGATGAAATGCGGCAGCGCATCAAGGTTCACCAACAGCGCCGATACGATAGTTTTATTACGATTGAAGAACCCATCCAGTTGCTCAATATTTTGAAGGGGTGCCCTGGGCCTGTATTAATTGAATGCGTGTCTATGTGGTTGAATAATATGCTTTATCACCAACACGCCGAAGAGATGGTTTTGCAGGAGCTTAATGCTGTGATGCAGTTATCTTCAGACATGGTATTTGTGCTAAATGAAGTCGGCTTAGGCGTGATTTCGGATAATCCGTTAGCCAGACAATATGTCGATCTATCAGGTAAAGCGGCGCAATTACTGGGTCAGGGCTGTGATAAGGTGTTTTTTTGTTGTGCTGGATTGGTTATGGAGTTAAAGTAAAAGCCAGTATTCATAAATAGAATTATGATTAAGAGAGCTTTGCACGGACAGTAAAAACTCCTGCTTACCGATCAAATACCAATTTTTTTGAATAGCCATTGGTCTTAATGGACTGCATTCGGTGGAAAAACGCATTTATCCCACCATTTTTCATAA
>JABFSV010000257.1 GCA_013140405.1 Methyloglobulus sp.
AATCTTTTGTGGTGTCAAAAACAATGTTCATAGCCATTATTGTATGCACAATAACTTAGCCAATCAAATGATCGGAGGCACGAAAGGGCGTAAATATAATTTGTGGATTTGACGCGCAACATAAGAGACCTACCTGTTTTGTTTGTCTTTAGCAGGAATTGCCACCCTTCGCAGATTTATTTTAGTTATCAGGTGGGGATTTTGTGTTTTCAAACGTCTTATAGTTTAGGAATAAGACGTTTCTATATATTAAGGGAAACTCTGAACAAGTTGATTCCATTCATAGTTCGACAAGCTCACCACGAACGGAATCAACACCTTACCGTTCGTCCTCGACTGCATGGATGCAGGAGGTAGGGCAACGCATGGAGCAGTTGCCGAGAGCTTGTCGAAGGACTTGTTCAGAGTTTCCTAAGCTGATTATTCAGCTTATATCATCAATAAAGCTGTCTTCAGCATCTATAACTACAATAATTCTCATCCTGAGAGGAAATCATGCCCCATTTCTCCTACAAGTTTTTTGTATCCCTTATTTTGGCTTCTATATTGATGTTGACAGGCGGTTGCGCCCAGCAACCTGTAGTAAAACAGCAAGCTAAAAAAAATGAAAGGACTGCTAAAGTCGATCCGCAAGTGCCTTTTGCTTTTTCTGCATTGCAAAGCCCTGTTCTCAACGAGTCAGTCGATCAAAAGCTGGTAAGCCGTCCTGATGGCAGCGTGGTGTTGTCATGGTGGCAAAACACGGCTAAAGATAAGCCCGCTTTGCTGATTTCTGTATTAGAAAATGAACAATGGACAGCACCCTCCCCTGTCACGGCCGTGACCAATATTATCGAGGCTCAGGTTGTGCCTGTCGGTAACGATTCCTTGGCGGCCTTATGGATGGTGTCGAAACCCGCAAAATCCGGTGAAGGTGAAGTCCATGATATTTTTGCATCCCGTGGCGATAAGTTTGGTAAACAATGGACTCCGCCACTACGTTTAAACCAGGAAACCGTCACTTCCATGAAAGAAAGTCCAATATTGGCAGCCATGCCCGATGGTACCTTATTGTCATCATGGGCAGATATGCGACATTACAAAATGATTCCACCCAGCAAGCCTGGTGCTGAAGCTACTTCAGAAGGGTTTACTTCGCTTATGGTTACCAGTGTTTCTCCTGACGATAAGCATATTAAAGAAATGCTGGTCGATAAGGATTTTTGCGAGTGTTGCGCTCCAGCAATGGTAACGGATGAGCAAGGTGGGTTACTTGCTTATCGGGAACATTTAGTGGGCAATGTCCGTGATCCTGCCGTAATGCGGATTTCGGCTATTGATTTTGGACAATCGGCTATCGTGCATAACGACCATTGGGTGCTGGATGGCTGTCCATCCAAAGCGCCAGCCATTGCCCGGTTGGATAGCACCGTCGGTATTGCATGGTTAACGGCAGTTAATGATAAAACGCGCATTCGCGCTGCTTTTTCCACTGATAAAGGCCAACATTTCGCCGAACCGATTGAACTTGAACTAGAAAATGCCGGGAGTGTCAGCGGTATTGAAATGGACAGTCCGCATTCGGCTTTGGTGGCGTGGACGGCAACCGGAAAGCAGGGTGAAATGACCAAGTTGGCCAGGGTATTCGATGATGGCAGGATTGAACACCGTACTACCGTGCATTCTTTGTCTGAGGGCAAAGCCTATAAATGGCCTGGGCCACGTATGACTAAGGGCAATGATATTGTGGTTATTGGCTGGAATGATGAGCAAGCCAAGAAAATGGGCTTGGTTAAAGTACAGGTGGGGCAATGAAAAAGTATCCTGGCTTATCAAAATTGTGTCAATTCGCTCTTCTTATGTGCTTCTTGCAATCTGCACAGCTTATTGCGGGGACAGATGAATTCTCTGAAAAAGTCCCTGCACCGGCGTGGACATTGAACGATCTGGACGGTAAACCAAACAGCTTGGCCAGTTACAAAGGCAAGGTTGTGGTATTGAATTTTTGGGGTACATTTTGCACACCCTGCCTTAAGGAAGTCCCTGCGTTTGTCGCCACTCAACAGCAGTATGCCGACAACGGCGTTGTTATTGTTGGCGCTGCGATGGATAAGAACGATGATGCTGCGGTCAAGGCGTTTGCCAAGAAATATTTTATCAACTATCCCGTCGTCATTGCACCCGGCACCATGATCCAAGATTATGGCGTTGTCGTTGCACCAGCCACTTTTATTATCGACAAGAACGGCTTTATCGTCTTTAAGCACATCGGGGCACTGTCCCGTAAAGACCTTGCACAGCAGCTTGTGCCGTTGTTGTAGAGTTGACTGTTCTTGAGACAAAAGTTTTCAACTATTTTTAATGTCACACGAAGTACAAACCTAGGTTTGCACTCCTAAAGTTAACTGAAGACTTATGATTTGATAGCTATTAAAAACTGTGTCATTTGCCACACTTTGTGTGATACGACCCATTTTTCAATTTAAAATTGGTTTTATCAAATAATGGGAGCTATCGCTAATATAATGATTTTACTAAAATTTTCAATTTCGCTTTAAAAGATTTACCTCGGCACTTTACAATGAATAACTTTCCAACTTTTCTAAAAATAATTTAACCTACTAATAAATAGAATAATTTCACCATAGTATTTACAGTGCCGCAAACTTTGTCTTCATCAATCCGGAATCGCGTTAAGCGTTGTTTCACTTTTTTATCATGAATGGCGCGAATATTGCTAAATTACAGGTTAATACCTTGTAAAACCTGCGACCCCTTTATGTTTGAATTTACCGCTAACGACACTGCCGAATTGCTGCATAAGCATCACAGCGAATTACAACGGTTTTTGGCTCGGCGTATCGGTTGCCAGGACACGATTGAAGATATTATGCAGATGATGTTTTTGCGCTTGTGCGGCTACCAGAGCGAAACCGGCGTTGAAAACCCGCGTGCATTCTTGTTTAAGGTTGCGTCTAACCTGGCGGCAGACCACCTACGCAGCCAGGAACGCCGCAGCGAAACACCGATTGCAGAAGACTTGTTTGGACAATTTATAGACGACGCACCTTCTCCGGAAGCCGTGCTGTTCTCGCAACAACAACTTGCACTCTTGAAACAGTCGATACAAGAGCTACCGCCTAAGTGCCGCGAAGTATTTATCTTATGCAAATTTGAAAATTATACCTACCTTGAGGTTGCCAAGCAGTTGAGCATCTCCGAAGGCACAGTCACCAAGCATATGATTAAAGCCCTGGAACACTGCAAGCGCCGGGTATTTGAAGATTTTCAATAACGCGACTGGATGTTAAGCTAGTTTCCAGCGTCTTACCATTAATAGAACCCAGCCACTACCAACAATGCAGCAACCCGTTGATCCAAAAACCTTGCAACAAGCGTCCTCACAAGCCTCAGAGTGGTTTGTACTGCTTAATTCCGGCAAAGCGACGACAAAGCAAAAGCTGGATTTTGAGCATTGGCTGGTGCAATCCTCAGATCATCATAACGCTTGGCAACAAACCCAATCACTTTGGCAAGGCTTGGAACAACTGTCTCCCGCAGACATTAAAGCCCTCAAAAACACCTTATTGCCTGCGGCTAGTTCAACCCGCAATGAAGTTAACTTAAGAAACGCAAAGCCCTCTCCCTCTGGAGAGGGCGAAGGAGTTAAATCAACCCGCCCCAGATTCTTCACCCCAACCCATTATGCTTTCGGTGCAATGATCTTATTGCTGGCTGCATTGATTTGCCAACAGCCGTTCTGGTATGCCGACTACTATACAGGTGCTGGTGAATCCAAACGGATATCCCTCAACGACGGATCGACAGTAGAACTGGATTCCGGGAGCGCGATTTCGGTCGATTACACGGCTAACCGTCGCCGACTCGTATTGCATCAAGGTGAGGCTTTCTTTACCGTAGCCGCCGATGCAGCACGGCCTTTCGATGTTGTTGCTGGCGAGGCAGAAGTACGGGCATTAGGTACGGCTTTCGATGTAAGCCGCGAGGGTGAAAATATGCAAGTGACCGTCTTTGAACATGCCGTTCGGGTTTCGGCAGGAATGCAACGGATTGACAAGCTCTCTAGCGGCAATTCCGTTAGTTTTAAGGATAAACACCTAGGCAACATCACCCCACAAAACCTGACAACTATCAACAGTTGGCGGCAGCACCGCCTAATTTTTGCAGATCAACGATTGGGCGATGTCGTCAAAGCACTCAACCGCTACCGACGTTTGCCCATAATTATTCTGGGCAGCCAAGCCAAAAACCTGTCCGTCACCGGACTGTTCGACACTCAGGACACCGATACCGCTCTGCAAACCATCGAAGAAACCCTGGCTGTCAATATCCGCCGATTGCCTGGAGGGTTAGTTTTGCTTACTGGTATCTGAGTTTGATGAACCTTAGAGTGCGGTAGTGAACAAAAAATCGCATTCTGACAATCACAAATAGAAGATCACTAAATCAAAAATATTTGCGCCTCGGCAACTTTGAATAAAATGTCATTTCGAGCAAAGCGAGAAATCTGGCCTGCACAAACCGCACGCTATTCGGATGCTTGATAAGATTCCTCCCGATGGTCGGAATGACAAAAACTGTTACTTAGCAACTGAAGCCAAAAGTGTGTCATACCCACCGGAAAGGCGGCTTTTAAGAAAAGATACACGTTCTTACTTAAAAAGCTCCGTCCCACTATTGAACGGAGCTTATATTTTACAAGTTAGAAGCAATAGTTATTGCTTAGAATTTATTGACAATAACCCTTCCGCCTGACATCACCAAATCGGGATACTCCAGGATTTTGAATCTTTCGAAAGGATTGCCACGAACCGCAATAATGTCCGCAGGTGCGCCCGGAGCCAATGTGCCAAGCAATGGATGTACACCTAAGCGTTTTCCGGCTTTAGAAGTCACAGACTTGAATACATTAATAACATCGTCGAAATTAATGGCATCTGCGCCGTGGGTTAGATGCAGCATCATGTGCATTTCCTCAGCATTGATGCCCCAAGGAACATTGTCGTGCGCCACTTCGGAACCATAAATGAAATTTGCGCCAAATAAACCCAGCTTAAACGTGTTGCTATGTAGCCCCGTAGGTGCGCATGACGCAAGGGTGTCAATAGTGGTGACGAAGGTGATACCTGCGTTAACCGCAGCTTGCAACGAAGTATCGCTAATCTCGCCGCACGGCATGTGGGCAAGTTCATCAACACCGGCTGCCAATGCACGGTCAAACCCGTCCTGTTCCCCAACATGGGCAATAACCCGCTTACCTAGCTTATGGGCTTTGTTAACAATCGCTTGTACGATTTCCTTGGGGAGGATAGACCAAGGCGCGGGCGGAACAGGATGGTCACCATGAGGCTGCATCCAAGGCGCCCCTATTTCACCGCCCGGTTCAAGCGCAATCTTTATGGCAGTCGCGCCGCCATCGACAAGTTGCTGCACGACCAACTCCGCTTCGGCAGTGGTGGCAACAGAAATGCCGACTTTAGCTAAGCCGCCAACGGTATCGTCAGGGGTAAATATGTTAAGCGGATAACCGCCGACCGCCTGGATAATTGGGCCTGTGCTTAATAAGCGAAGCTTGCCTTGGCCGCCCTCTTTAGGATGTAAAGGACCGCCGGTATCTTGCACAGTGGTAATGCCGTGTTCCAGTACAGTGTCTTTTCTCACGTTTTGGAAGGTTACATGCGCATGTGATTCGATAAAGCCCGGCATGATGGTCGCATCGCCCAGATTGATCCTATTTCTGCACTGTCCGCGTAATGACTCGGGAGTACCGACCTGTTTGACTTTGTTGCCTTCGATTAATACCGCCATATTGGCTTGTGGATAATTAACGCCGTCAAACAATTGCTTGGCGATCAATAACCGGCAGGATGGTAAGGCTTCGGTCGCTAAAGCTTGTGTACTTACGGCTTGGCTTAAA
Organism: Methyloglobulus sp.; assembly: GCA_013140405.1. Classification (GTDB taxonomy): domain Bacteria; phylum Pseudomonadota; class Gammaproteobacteria; order Methylococcales; family Methylomonadaceae; genus Methyloglobulus. The sequence continues at coordinate 5,918 of JABFSV010000257.1, forward strand.
AACCATGTCAGCAACAGGCAGAAACTTTTTAAGTAATGATATTTAGTTTTCATGTTCTGTAATAACTACTCGGGATGTAAGAAAAATTTGTGTTTACAAGTGACGTTTATCATTTCAATGTAATAACTATGTTATTGAACTATTTAATAAACTCACCGATTAATATAATCGAAAACCCAAGATGAAAACCCCATAGATTCATATGCCAAACGTATTAATTTCTATGGCAAAAGATATTGCCCCACTCTCTTTTCAGCTATGGCTTGATTTTCAGCTGCCCCTTTAATTGTTAGACTAACGTTCAATTGAACAGGCGGAAACTTGACATGGCGGCAATAAAACGCACAGCGACACAGCGTTGGAGCATACGAGCCGATGAATTAACATCGGAATATCAGGAGTCTAAGCAATGTCATCATCAACCGTTGCCTGAAATAGCCGGTATCGGGCATACCGATGTATACCAACTTGACCAAGATCTGAACTATATTGAAACCCGCTATAAACCCACGAAAAATCTGGCTATCTTAAACAAGACAGATTTTCAAGAACCCCGAATGGTGGTGACGTTAACCCTCAAAGGTAATTCCTGCTTTAAAAGCCATTTGGGTGATGAAGTTAACTTCAACGAAGGTTTCACGACTATCACCACTTTCAATTCAAGTATGGGCGAGCGCTTGTATGAGGCAGATAACGAAACAACCCAGATCCGTCTGGCTTTCAGCCAAAAATGGGCCGATAAGTATCTTGATGAAAATAAGTCCAGCCAACTATTCGGCCAAAGCGGCATTCAACAATTAAGCTTTCGTCCTATTTCCTCCTACGGAATAAATGCCGCCAAGCAATTACTGACTTGCGATACGAATAAAAATATAAAACGGCTATTTATGCAAGGACAAGCAATGTCCTTATTGGCGAGTGAATTACAGCATTTGTTCTCAGACAACGATCAGATTGCAGAAAAATTTAATCTACGGGATATGGACATAGCGCGATCAGCACGGGACATCCTGTTCCGTGAATTTAGAAATCCACCTTCCGTAAACGATTTATCAAAACGGGTGGGAACTAATCAATTCAAATTAAAACAACTGTTCCATCATTTTTTAAAAACACACCTTACGGGCTGTTATTGGAAATCAGGATGAATAATGCTTACAAATTACTGGAAACCACACAATGCCAAGTAAGCGTTGTGGCGGACTTTGTCGGGTACAGCCATGCCAGCAATTTTAGCGCTGCATTCATCAAGTATTTTGGTGTTTCGCCCAAGTTTATTGCCAAGAAAAACTAATGGTGATCTCTAAAGATTCAAAAAGCTCCTCCGCCCTCCAGGGATGGAGGAAGTGCGGCAGCGAGTATGGAACTCGCGCCGTCTCCCTCTGGGA
>JABFSV010000017.1 GCA_013140405.1 Methyloglobulus sp.
TGTCGGTGGTGGACGTGCCGCTCAGGGTGACGGTGTAGACCAGGTCGCCGCCTTCGCTGACGGTGGCGGCGTCGGAGATGGACACGGTCAGGGCGGTGGTGTCGGTGATGGTGCCGGTGCCGGTGCCGGTGGGTATAGTCATATTTTGTGCGGTACTAGCGGCTAGCGTTATGATTTCGCTTGCTTCAAGAACCGTATCAATAAGCGCCGGAATTCTCACTATAAAGCTAATAGCGCCTACTGGCACGGTTACGGTGTTGCCGACTACGGGTACAAAAGACGCACCACCATCAAAACTTACCAGTGTAGCGCCTGTATCCGTACCCAACGTGGCCGTACCTGATGCAGGGGTTAACGTAACGGTCGTAGGTAAGTTAGATGCAGTGTTCAAAGTGACTGTAAAATCTAAATTGTTACCTTCTGCCGCCGTTGGACTTGAAACTGCTGTCACTATTGGGAATATTTCTCGGTATCCTACTTCACTGGTATCGCCACCTTGGTTTGCCAAATTGACTTGTGGGTTGTTTACGCTGCCATCTGGGTCTGCGTAACTGGGTGCAGTCGCTATAACACCGCTTTCTGCACTGTCCAATAAGCCGTCACCGTCACTGTCTGTGTCTAAATAATCGGGGGTTGTATCTGCATTAGGGAAGGCAGCGTCGGTGTTTACAGGTGCGGTAAAGTTACCGCCAAATGTACCGCCCACACCATTTGAGCTATCAAATATGTCTATAACACCATCGTTGTCTAGGTCATCATTGGTGTCTACAATACCTGTAAATGTGACATAGCCAGCCGTTGGTCGCGCTTCTACGGTATCTGCAATGCCGTCACCGTCTGAATCGAGATCCAGGTAATCGGGTGTCGCATCGCCTGTTGGAAAACCTGAATCAGTATTGATGGGCGAATTACCAACAGAACCAGCAGCCCCTGTATTAGGTGTCGTGTCAAAGACATCCATTAAGCCGTCGTTGTCTATGTCGCCATCGGCACCGCCAGGAAATGCGATGAGCGATTCCGCAAGTGAAACCGTACCATCATTGTTGGCATCAGCGGTGGCATCGCCTGTACCGCCTGTGCTTTCGTACAAATCTGAAATGCCGTCGTTGTCGGAATCAAGGTCTAGGGAATCCTGTACGCCGTCTTTATCTGTATCCTTAACGACGTTAAAATTTAATAAAAAGTCATCAAAGGCTACCGTGCCATTTGGCAAGATGCTGTTTGATTCATTAAACAAATAAACGCGTATGGTGTAGCTAACCCCAGGTTCCAATACAAGGCTATTGGTTGGATTAGTTACCCTGACATACCCCGTAGTTGGCGAAGGCATAAACCCGTTATCGTATAGCGGGGATGAGGTTGTAAAACCGTCACTGGATATCAAGGCGGCAGTGCTGTAATTGCCAGCCGCGGTGGCGCCACCGGCAAGAGTCACCAAACTGTGTTGTAACGATTCCAACGTTGCCAAATTATTCAAGGTAAAACTAACCTGGACATAATCATTATTGGTGACGGCCTGGGCAAAGGTACTGGAATTAGCGCCTTGTAAGACATGTTCGAACGTGCTTGTGGGAGGTGTAAAACCGCCGCCGAAACTAATGTTCGATACAGTTGTTACGCTACTCGAAATAGAAGCGTCAGCCGCGCCAGCAAGGGATGTGCCGCCTGAATCGTTATGTAGCCATTGGATTGCACCCGACGAGGTTAATGCACCCTCAGTCGTATCAAGGATGCCGTCGTTGTCGTCGTCTATGTCATTAATATTGGCGATGCCGTCTAAATCGGTATCAGCAGATATGAGGATTGTTGTGACGGCAATGTTTGAATTTGATATACCGTCATTTACAATCGTATTGAGAATACGCGGGGTAAGGGAAGGTGCCGCTAAGGTATTTTGGAACTGGACTGCACGTATCGCCGACGCATAATCCGCCTCACTGGCAACCCCTGTGAAAGTAACCGATGTTGCCGTGAGGGTATAGGTAATGCCCCCCGCTAATGTTCCGGTCGCGTTGGTAGAACCGTTCACAAGCAATATGTCACCAGCTGCCGGATTAGTTAGGGTAACAACGCCGGATACCATGGTGGTGCTATCAGCATCACGGACGGTATTGTCGGTATCTGCAATTGATACTGGCGTGCCGCCAGCCCCAAATACTGTAGAAAAGTCATTACCTGGCGATAGGTCTGCCAAGTGAATAGCGCTGACATTATCGATAAAGAAATCATCGCCCCCTGCGCCACCACCAGTGAATTTATATTCCAAATTGCCCGTGGACGCGACGTTACTAGGGAGGTTAAGTAATAATGTGGTTGCAGTTGATGCGGTAATTGTTGAGAGATTCCCAGTTGCGCCATTAAAATACGTTACCGTCCCACTTGTACCGGTTCCAGTTACTGTATTTACCCTGGCATATAGCGTACCTCCCACCGATATATCCAGCGTAGACGCCGGGGATCCACCACTCCCGGTACCATTGCCCCAAAGGATGCTGGTCGAAAGCTGGACTGAGCCGGTCACGGCATTGCCCGAATCCCAACCAGCAATATTACTTTGGGTGAGCGTAAATGTGCCTGAATCAGTTTGAATAGCGGCATTTCCACCCGTTAGCACCCAACCACCGGAACTTACCCAGCCGGAACTGCCTGCGGCAAAATTGCCGTTGGTAATCAATTCCTGCGTGGTTGCGCCGGAATTGAGGTCTACGATTGGCGCTATTGCGTTGTAACCGAAGTCTATCAGTAAATTTTTCGCACCGAATTTACTTAACGTTACGGGTTTAGTTGCGCCTCCTGTCGTAGAAGGGGATGTCCCAAGAATTGCGCTGGGATCGCTCACCCTGACAATGTAAGTACCCGGCAACACACCTGTGAATAAGTATTCTCCCAAAGCATTGGTGGTATCGGTTGCCACTACGGTATCGGCAGCATCGACAACGCCGTTGTTGTTCATGTCTTCGATAAGTTCAAGGGTGATACCGGCAATACCAGTGTCACCCGCATCGAATGTTCCGTTGCTATTGTTGTCGTCAAAGACTTTGTCGCCAATCTGTGAATCTAATGCCGGTATCCAAGCACTGCCGTCGAATACAGGGATAAGCATAGCAGTACCGTCAGTTGTAATTTTTACTGGGCCACCAATATTGGCCCCTGTTATAGGGTTGAATTGTTGAATGTTACTTACCGTACTTCCGCCCACCCGATAATTATTACCGAAGAAATCTTCAGCCGCTTGCATCCCATCATTCGTACTCGTTAGATTTATAGTAGCCGGAGTCAGCAAAGCGCCAGTGGTAGCATTGAAACGTTGCATAAGGGGGGTAAGCGCAAGCGGCGGATTATTGGCTGGTGCGGTCAAGCTTTGAAGGGTATTTGTTGCGGTGTCGTAGCCGATATCGCCCCAATCATGGTCAAAGGTATTGTTATCGGCAAAGGACACCAGCGAGGATACACCAGCAACTGTTTTCCCAGCATTTGAAAAAGTTATTGCATAGATGGTGTCGTTTCGAAGGTGTCCAAATGAAAGCACAGCTCCGGTATTGTTTTCTATCCCCAGATACAGGGTATTATTAGCAAAAGTTGCCCCACCGCCACCCACACCAAATCCAGTACCATTTGCGGTGGTATTAACGACGATACTTAGCCCCGCCCCATTATTTGTAAGATCACTATCGATGACGATATGCTGGTTATTAACGAAGTCGTAAGCATATAACGCCCTGTTTGCTCCACTGTTTGTTTGTGCTACGTAATAGATCAAGCCATTGGCTTGATCCACTGCCATCGAATTGAATGATGCTGCAGTGGATACTGAATTTGGTACAGTCGTTATCAGGGTTGCCTTGCCGCTGGTGAAATTGATGCTGTAGAAATTTTTTCCCACAGTGCCAATAAAAGCGCCTTTGCCATTATTGACAGTTGTTGCCAGAAGGCCACTCCAACCAGTGGCGTTAATAGACTTGGTTTCGATAGTGCCATATTGGTTTTCAAGCACCCAGTTACCGCCCAAGGCAGCGCTACCGGTTTGGTCTATAGAATCGGCAATATCGGCACCGGTCATTTGGGCTAAGCGTGCTGTCGCAACCTTACCTAACAAGCCTTGGCCGAAATCACAGCCATAAATGAGGATGTCGGCATTTTTGCTCAGGTGTTTGCCTATGTCTTGCAATTCGTCGCTGTATTTGCCTTGCATACCAGCAAGGTTAAGTACGCCGTTGCCGAGATACAGCTCACCATCCTGACCGTGAGAGATGATGTGGATGGCGCTGATATTATCGTAGTTGGAGACGGCCTCTGCGATTTGCTCAACGCCGTCTTTGTTATGGTCAAGAAATATGACGGTTGCATTGGGGTCAATATTATTCAACAAGGTTTGATAATCATTGACTCCGGCATCGATAAACACCAGCGAGGTGGGTGCTTGATGCTCGGGATGCAACGGCAATACCGTTTTATCAGCTTCTTCAGGATCTACCGAGCTGTCACTTGTATTAGCTTTAACGGCTTGCAATGCCTTGTCATACGCCCAACTGACTTGGCCTCCGGTCAAGGCTTGGACGTGGTTAAGCCATGAGGCCCCAGCAACGGCTTGTTCACCATGAAAAGTGATCTGAGCCTTACCAGCCAAGCTATCGCCCCAATCAATTAAGGCTTCGCTGTTGCTGGTGGTTAAATTTGAAGTGAATTGGCTAGACCCTAGCCATTGTTTGCCACCGACAGTTGCGCTCAGTATGTGCAATTCGGTGGTGCTATCCCGATATTGCAGTAGCTGGGCGATTTGTTGGTAGCCGTCTTTGTTTGCATCGAGGACGACTATTTCGCTGCCGGTAGGCGGATAGGCCAATAAGTCCTGGACACCTTCTGACCTTGAATCCACCACGATAAGGGTAGTTGCCCCTGGATCTCCGGCTGACATAGCGGCGGGTATTGCCGGCGGCTGGTCGATGTTGTTTTTTTCGTGACTGTCGCCACCAATAAAGGCACCCAGTGCGGCGGGGATTTTCCCGATATCTAATGCGGCATCATCCTGACCGGCATCAGGGTTATGGTCTGGTGCGGAAGCCTGATCCTCCAAAGCCTGCGTTGCAGTTGCAACGACAGCACCATCAAATAAGAGCCGATTTTCCAGCGCTATACGCATGGAATTGGCGGCTGCTTTTTTAGTGGTTTTAGAACGGGAATTGGATTGTTTTTTCATGACCGTAGCACCAGGTTTGTAAATGAAATTAAGTCAGATGAATAGATATTCTACAATAAGATCAGTCTTTAAGACTCTCTTCTAAAATGGAATTTCTTTGGTATTGGATTTCTTTTAGCATTTTAATCTCCTCCAGGCGTAAGCCATTATTTGGGGCAACTATTTTGTCGAAGCCAAAAGTAATTCACGCACAAAATATGCCAAACCAACCCTGACTATCTTCTGTATTAACTTTATCCAGATCCAAAATCGTCATTACCTGCTGAACCGATGATAATCTGGATGCTTTACGCTTTAGCCTAACACTGCAACACTGCTCGTTTTTTCATTGCATTGCTTCCGCCCTGACATTTTTTGCCACATTGTGACAATTTAAATTTTTCTTTCCGCCTTAAAGTGCCACTAAAGCACCACAAGCAAAAGAACAGGCCCGTCTGGCCAGTGCTTTGCAGGCGTGTCACCAACCACTTTCTTTTACGATTGCCACTGCAGCTAATCGCGTGAGCTTTTCGGCAATGCTTTCTGGTGTTGTGGATAGTGACAACCTACCGCGAACCGTATACGTTTCTGTCGATTCAATGGCTTGTGCTTGCATTAAAACTCGGTAGATACCCTGCTCAGGAATTAATTGCTCTTCGCCATCAGGTCTGACGGCTATTTCTCCGCCATATTTTGATGCTAGCTCTTCGACTTTAAGTTCACGAGTCCCTGCTTTGTCTATTGCTATGATTTTTAATGGAAACGAAGGCAAATCCCCGCCTTGCGGATAGAACTCTCCCTCTCCATTTATTTGTAATTTTGATAAATCCGCCTCTTCCACATAGGTGACAACCAACGCATTTGGGTTGGTGACCATGCCTAAAGGTTCATTCTGTGCGAGCCATTGTCCTGGACGTAGCACATCCGATATGTCTCGAATGCGACCGGCAAAGGTTGACCGTACTGTGAGCTTGTCTTTTACCGCCTTAAGCCCTGCCAATTCGGCTTGTGTGGACTGTAATTCTTCACGATCCTTGGGATTGTTCCTGGCTAGTTTAAGCTCCAGGCTTTGCGAACCCAATTTTTCCGTTAATTCATTCAGTTTTAGCTGTGCAGCGAGTATTTTGTAATTTAAATCCGGGGAAGCCAGTTTTACGAGAACTTGACCCGCATTGACATTATCGCCTTCACTGACCAAAACCTTCTCAACTTGGGCTGCTTCGATGCAATAAAAAGTGTATTCCGCTTCTGCCTGTAATAATCCTGGAACGATAAGATGCGATTGCCAAGGTATAAATAACAGCACTATCAAAAGGAAAGGTATGACCCATGATAGCCGTGGGCGTAGCGGTTCACTCTGGTCGGCGATAAGTTTTCGCCAAACCGCGAGTTCTTTAGCAATGGGCTTGATGATAAACCAGCCAATTTCTACCGCAAACAAGGCTAACCCTAATGCTTTGAAGAAAAAGTAATACACTGCCCAGGCGATGCCGGTAAACAAGATTACCCGATATATCCAAATGCTGTAGGCGTAAATAATCAGGAAATGCTTGCGTTTCTCAGTCCAGATCTCGGGTGGTGCTATGTCAAATCCAAACAGTTTTTCTCTAAGCCACCACCGGGCCAATACAAAGGCGCGGTCTTGCATGTTGGGAATATCAAAGGCATCAGAAAGCAGGTAATAGCCGTCAAAACGCATGAACGGATTGAGGTTGATTACCAAGGTAATTAGCCAAGCCGAGCTTGCCAATAAGTAACTGCCGCTACGCAACGGGCCATCTGGCAACATTGTCCATAAAAATGTTGCCAATACTGCCAGAGTCAATTCAGCAACCATACCAGCGGCATCAATGGTGAGCCGTGAGGAACGCTTGGGAAGCCGCCAGGCATCTGTCACGTCCGTCCACAGGACGGGCATACCCAACAATAAGGCGACACCCATACTAGGTACACGGCAACCGAAGTGGCTAGCGGCTGACGCATGACCATATTCATGCACGACTTTAGAGAACGACATCATTCCTACGGTAGCCAATATGCCTTCCGGTGTTAAGGAGTACACAAAACTATGGCTAAATTCACTCCATCTTTGGGCGACCAAGGCTACTGC
>JABFSV010000162.1 GCA_013140405.1 Methyloglobulus sp.
CAAGTGCCTGAAGATTTCCATCACCCTGATGCTCGTTCCTTGGTTAGCCAATGCGTGGTTGAGTTGAACGCGGAAGCTAACCATGATGACATGGATTATGAGCCATGGGGTGCACAAGCATATGCATAAGCATTCTGATCAAGCAGCAGGAATTAGAAAAATGAACAACATCAAACCCGTACGTGTCATCGCCATAACCAGTGGCAAAGGGGGGGCTGGTAAAACCAATTTATCGGTTAATCTCGGCATCGCGCTTGCCCAAACCGGGCAGCGGGTGGCTATTCTGGATGCTGATATGGGTCTGGCTAATGTCGATATCCTGTTAGGCGTTTATCCAAAGTTTAATCTTTCCCATGTCTTGTCAGGCGAAAGAACCTTACCTGAAATCATGCTGGAAGGGCCGTCTGGCATACGGGTCATCCCTGGTGCATCAGGCATCCAGAAAATGGCTGAACTGTCGGCGACTGAGCAGGCGGCGATGATCCGTGCGTTCAGTGAAATTGACCAGGAACTGGATGTCTTGATTGTTGATACCGCAGCGGGCATATCGGCCAGCGTGGTCAATTTTGCTAGGGCTTGCCAGGAAATTATTGTGGTTGTCTGCGATGAACCGACATCACTCACCGATGCCTATGCTTTTATTAAGCTGCTGAACAGGGATTATAAGCTGTCTAATTTTCATGTCATCACCAACATGGTCAAGACAGTCCAACAAGGCCAGGCCTTGTTCCAAAAATTGACCAAAGTGACTGATCATTACCTTGATGTTACCTTACGATTTGTAGGTGCAGTGCCTTATGATGAAAACTTGCGTAAATCTGTTCAAAAGCAGACGCCTGTTGTTGTCGGTTTCCCAGAAACTAAGGCTTCCCTTGCCATCAAAGAAATCGCCGGGAAAATTAACAACTGGCCATTGAAGGCCAATGCGGGCAGTTTCATTGAATTTTTTGTTGAGAAAATGATCCGTTATGATTCCAATAAGGATGTCGCATGAATGCCGTGGCAATGTATACCTCTGTGCAATCTGTCGGTGTCGATGCCCGTATCATGGAGCATGCGCCCTTAGTTAAACGGATCGCACATCATTTATTAAACAGGTTGCCAGATTCAGTCCAAGTGGATGATTTGATCCAGGCTGGGATGATTGGTTTACTGGAAGCCATCAAAAATTTTGATGCGTCCCAAGGGGCCAGTTTTGAGACTTATGCCGGCATCCGCATCAAGGGTGCCATGCTCGATGAAGTCCGCCGTTCCGATTGGACACCGCGCTCTGTGCATAAAAATTCCCGCCGGGTTGCCGATGCAATCCAGTCAATTGAAAACAAAACCCAGTGCGAAGCACGGGATGTCGATATCGCCGAGCATTTAGGCATTGCTATCGATGAATACAACCATATCTTGCAAGATAGCGTAAGTTGCCGCCTTTTCAGTGTTGAAGAATTGGCCCAAAATGAAGACAATTACTTTGATGAGCCACACCACATAGAGGAAGAGCCTTTAAATGGTTTGGTGCGGGATGGCTTCCAGCAAGCATTGGCAAACGCCATCATGGGCTTGCCAGAACGTGAGCGTTTGGTCATATCGTTGTATTATGACGATGAACTCAATTTACGTGAAATCGGCGAGGTCTTGAACATCAGCGAATCCCGGGTGAGCCAAATCTGTACCCAAGCGGTATTGAGATTACGCTCCAGACTGGCTGAATGGACTGATGCGATTGAGCTGTAAGCAGTTTTCGATTAACCATCATCGCGGATGCCTTGCCTAACGTGATAAACAACTAGATAAATGGATATTCTAAGCATCATCGGCATTATCGTTAGCCTGTGCTCGCTCTTGCTGGGAAACCTGTTGGATGGCGGTGATATAAGCTCATTACTGAATGGCCCTGCCCTTATCATTGTGTTTGGCGGTACGATTGGCGCAACACTTTTACAATTTCCCCCCTTAATATTTCTTAGAAGCCTGGAAATGTCTTTATGGATTTTCAAGCCCAATGAAATCAATCTCGAAGCACAAATTGCACAGATCGTTGGTTGGAGCCATCTGGCCCGTAGGCGTGGATTATTAGGCCTGGAAGAATTGATTCATGCGGAAGAAGATCCCTTCCTGCAAAAGGGCTTACAGCTCTTGGTGGATGGCAAAGATGCTGAGGCGATACGTGACACCCTAGAACTGGAAATCAACATCAGGGAAAACAGAGACTACCAAGCCGCCCGGCTATTCGAAGCAATGGGGGGCTATGCTCCTACTGTTGGTATTCTGGGTGCCGTCATGGGTTTGATACATGTGATGGAGAACCTTAGCGATCCTGGCTTGTTGGGGAAAGGGATTGCCACTGCTTTTGTCGCGACGATATACGGTGTGGCATCTGCAAATCTTATATTTTTACCGATTGCCAATAAGCTGAAAGCCCACGTTTTTGCTGAAAACCAAGCTAAAGAAATGATTGTTTTGGGTATTTCAGCCATCGCTAAAAATGAAAACCCAAAAAATATTGCGCTTCAATTAAACAGTTACCTGAACGAAAAAGAGATGACTTAGGCGATGGCACGGCAAAGAAGGAAAGTATTCGTAGATGCCAATAACCATGACCGTTGGATAGTGTCGTATGCCGACTTTATTACTTTATTGTTTGCATTCTTTGTTGTGATGTATTCAATTTCTTCGGTAAACCAAGGGAAATATAGAAGCCTGACGCAATCATTAGGCACTGCATTCTCAAATAAAGACAAACAGGAAAAAACGCCCAACCCTGTTGTTCAAAGTGAGCCAGTTTTAAACACTACCCAGGTCGTTCCGTTAAGTATCGCTTTTGAAACTAAAATATTGGCGCCACAAGCGACAATGGAAAATGAAAAAGAATGGGAATTAACCTCAAGCCCATTCAATGAAAAAAACCTATTTGCTGATGCCCAAATTAAGCCGCTCATTAAAACCGAACAGACACCCTTATCAGACACTCTTTCATTGACTTTTGAATCGGCCAAGTTAGGTGACCTAACCTCAGCGGAGGCGGAAGGTAGTCCAAAAGGAGCTGAAGACGTCGACAAAACTGAAGCTGCCGAAACTGAGCCGTCTTCAGACATTGGTCATTCAAAGTTGCTAGACATCCTCACCGTGCCTTTTGAATCGATGGTTTCAGATAACCAGACAGTGGCAGACGTGGAAAAAAAACGTGAACTGAGTGATGAAATACTAAAAGAAAGAAAACAATTGAGCCAGGTATCCGATCAATTAGAAACCGCATTAGGATCATTTATTAATGACAACCTGGTTTCGGTTAAGCGGAATGATTACTGGATAGAGTTGGAAATGAACAGCGAATTGTTATTTTTAAGCGGTGAGGCAGCATTATCCAAAAAAGCCCCGCCCGTGCTTAAAGAAATTGTCCAAGTGATTAATGGACTTCCCAATGCTATTAATGTCGAAGGCCATACTGACAATATCCCCATTAGTAACCTAAAATTCCCATCGAACTGGGATTTGTCATCTGCCCGCGCAACCAGTGTTGTCCAGGCGTTTGTAAGGGAAGGCGTCAACCCAACCCGCCTTTCTGCCGTGGGTTATGGTGAATTTCATCCGATTGACGATAATACGACAGACGAAGGGCGGTTTAAAAATCGGCGGGTAACCCTTGTTTTAATGTCACAGGCCTTTTCACGCTATGGGGCTAATGATGAAGAACGTGCCAAATTATTAAACTTGGTGCCAACTGCCAGTCCAGGCCAGCCTCCCGAAAGTAAGCCTTGAGTTGAGTTTTCGCAGCCATGTTAGAAATAAAGCCAATCGCCACTATTTGTCCGGTCATAAAAGCGGGTAAAATTAAAAAAGATGAACACTCACCCAATCAGCAAGAATCTAAAAAAAAGCCTAAGTCGGAAGAGCAAGAGCCACCACAAACCATCCAACATATCGATGAGAATGCCTAATGCTTAGCCCTTTATGGATAACCATTATTATTGCGTTTATCTCTTGTGCACTGGCTATTGTAGTTGTCGCGCTCGTTTGGCTAATAAGGAAACACGTAAGGCTTAAGCGTGATTACCAAGCACTTTCGGAGATTGTGCATGGCTTGAATAATGATGTCCGTGATTTATATACCGCGACATTGACAGTGGACGAGCGAATATCGGCCACCGATGAACAGATTAACAACTTGTCCGAAAAAGTTAACGATTTTCAACAAATTGAACCCTCTAACCATGCTTATAGCTTGGCCATTCAAAAAGTACGTAGTGGCGCAAGCGTAAGTGAACTCATGCAAACCGCAGGCTTAAGCCAGGATGAGGCGGCGTTATTGATCCGTTTGCATGGTTCAAAAACACGTTAAGCGACGCGGCTTCGGATTCTTAAAATAATTCTATATCGTCCGATTTCTTATGCCCAAGGGCGTTTTTCTCGGCAATGGCGTCATCGACAGACTTACCTTGCAATATGGCATCGAACATCATTTTTTCAGACTCCATGGTATATCTCGAACGAATTTGATTCTGGAATTCATGCCATTGATTAGGATTATATAATCGCTCAGGGTTTTCCACGAGTTTTGACAGGCCCCTTAAATTCGAAGTGACATGCTGCAAGCATTGCTGCATGCGGTCATAAAACTGGAAAGCAATAATCGCCGCCTGAATTTTAGCATTTGTCTCCGAACAGCATTCCAATGCCTCGTCCTTCGTGCCAGAAGCCTCAAGGGATATCAGATGGTTATTGATCGTCTGCATGCTTTCCACAATGTCGGTAAACGATTCAGTCAATGTGTTCACCGATAACTCACTTTCCAGCAGGATCACGTCTACCTGGGCTGCGGACAAGTTTAAAAGTTTAATGGTCTCACGAACCTGACTCCAATCAAGATCGGGTTTTTTTGAATTGGAATGGGACATATTTCACCAAGCACTGGTTTAAAGGGCAGTCTATTATCATACACTATCCTTGAATGCCCAAAATTACGGCATAAGATAGCAACAAAAGCTGATGTAAGGATTTTATTGGACTAATGCCAAAATCCGGGCGGAAATTTCTTCAAGCGGCAAGACATAATCCGCACAGCCCAATTTAAATGCAGCCCCAGGCATCCCCCAGACCACACTGGACTGTTCGTCCTGGATCACGGTTTTTGCGCCTGCATCATGCATTTCTTTCATGCCTGCTGCACCGTCTGCACCCATGCCAGTCAATAAAACGGCTATTGCATTGGCACCCGCACATTGGGTGACGGAACGGAACATCACATCGACTGCAGGTTTATGGCGGTTAACGGGTTCTGTATCCAGTAATTTTATGACATACCGGGAGCCTTCCCGCACCACCTCCATATGCCTGTCGCCGGGTGCCAGATAAATATGTCCGGCTTCGACAGTTTGCCCATTTTTTGGAATGCAGGCTGTCATTTCGGTAATTAGGTCAATATGTTTAACAAAAGATTCACTGAATGCGGCTGGCAAATGCTGTGTAATCACAACAGCCGGGGTGTCTGCAGGCAAGCCTTTGGCAACCGTTTTTATCGCTTCCGTACCGCCTGTGGATGCGCCAAGGGCGATAATTCTGTTGCTGTTAGCGGGTTGCTTTTTTGCAAGGTCGGATTTTAAATTGGCAGTGCCGGGGGCTTTGTCTGTCTCCCTGGTCTTTAATGTCCTATTAAAATTGTTACCAATATTGGCCCGGGCAGCCATCCTGACTTTGCTGATAATTTCTTCGGCATAACTGTTAAGTGCGTTGGCAACATCAACCTTAGGTTTGGCGATGAAGTCCACAGCTCCCAGGGTCAGGGCTTCCAGAGTAACCCCCGCCCCTTTTTCGGTAAGGGTTGAAATCATCACAACGGGCGTTGGCCGTAGGCGCATCAAATTACGCAAAAAAGTGATGCCGTCCATGTTGGGCATTTCGATATCGAGCGTCAACACATCCGGATTTAACTGTTTAATCAAGTCCCGGGCAATCAGGGGATCAGCCGCCGTGCCGATGACTTCGATGTCAGGAGATGAATTCAGGATTTCAGTCAGCATTTTTCTGATTAACACTGAGTCATCGATGATCAATACTTTTATCTTATTCATCTGCTTCTCTTAAAATGGTCATTATTAGCTTATTTATATTCATTTTAAAATGCTATTTGTAAAAAGCTCGTGTTTTTAGTACTCATTCGGGTGCTTTAAAATTAGCCTTTGATGCCATGATCACTTTGGCGATAATTTCTTCTGCATATTCATTCATACCTTCTTCCGTGTCACCGGCAGGTTTGGCAATAAAGTCTACCGCACCCAAGGATAGCGCCGTTAAGGTGACTTCGGCATTGCTTTCTGTTAACGCCGAGATCATGACGACAGGCATCGGCCTAAGGCGCATAAGGTTACGCAAAAAAGTGATGCCATCCATGCGTGGCATTTCGATATCCAGCGTCAACACATCAGGATTCAATTGTTTAATCAGGTCGCGCGCAACATAGGGATCCTCAGCCGTGCCAACTACCTCAATAGCCGGTGAAGAATTGAGGATTTCAGTCAGCACATCCCTGATCACCTGCGAATCATCGATGACCAACGCCTTTATTTTATTCATGTCCTAAGCTTTTGTCCGCAACCGTCAAAAAAGCTCAACATCGCCCGCAACAGGGGCGCTCTTGAGCGTGTTGATATATTGCCGTTCCCGTTGGATGATGGTGTCATTATGTAAATCTTGAATTTTTTTCATGGCAACCTTGCCAGTTTTAGGAAAATAAACAACTTTCCTAGGGTAAATGTCACCCAAATCCTGGGATAAAATTTTTAATCCTTCTTGGTCGAGATAGCTCAACACAAAGTCGATATTTTTCATGCCGACATCAGTCAATGCAGGAATGATTTTGCCGCCGCCAAATACTTTCACTTCGAGGTTTTTCCGTTTACCGCCATTGCTCAATATGGTATTAATCAAATGTTCCATCGCATAATTTCCATAACGAGTGGCTATGCCTACGATAGCTTCACTACCTTTGTTGAATTTGCCAGAATTGGTTTGTGGCAGCATGAAGTGGTTCATCCCACCAATACCGGACTCCCTGTCCCTGATGCAAGCAGACACGCAAGAACCCAATACCGTGGTAATCAATTCGTTTTGTTGGGTGACATAGTATTCCCCAGGTAAAATCTTAGCCGCGATGACTTCACGTTCCCGATCCCAATATCGATTAACATGATCAAACCCAGGTACTGACGGCCTATCAATTTTGACCTTAGTATTCATTGTTAGTT
>JABFSV010000083.1 GCA_013140405.1 Methyloglobulus sp.
AAGTCGCCGTAAGTCCAGCTTAACGACACCTTGGCGTTATGGCCGTCAATGACGTAGTTAACTCCGCCTTCATAAGCTTCTCGGTCGGAACTGGTGCTGGGCATGACGTTGGTATAACGGAAATAAGGTTGGAATTGGCCGATCCAGATTTTGTCGGGAATCAAATACATGCCGCTCACATCGAAGGCGTTGCCCTCAAACATGCTGAATCCGGCAGTGGGGAAGGCATCGCGTGTGGCCTGACTGTAACCGTTGCCTATGCCGTAGTTTTTGTACTCGCCGTTAAATGTGATTACACCTTCATTGGGTAATACTTTTTCCAATAAGATGTCGGCACTGGTACCGCGAAAACTGCCGGAATCAAATGAAGTGCCCGCGCCATCTTCCTGGTATTGGTTGGCAATGGCTACAGTCAGGATGTCGCCACCCTTGCCGTAATAAGTACCCGAAGTGTAATAGCCGGGATTTTTTTCGACTTCCCAAAAATTATAAGCAACGCGTTGCGCGTACAGAATATTGTCATCCACATTCGCGCCGCCGCGTAGGCCACGAAAGAACCCGAAGGCATATTGCAAACGGCCATCAAATGCCGCCCCCCAGAACGTCGCACCGTCATCCCGACCGAAGGAACCGGCGGACGTGCCGTCTGATTTGATGACGAGGTTATAGTCGGCAGATTCAAACGGCGTACCGGACGCAAAGATGTTGTAAATCGCGCTGTAAAAAGGCCCGTTCATTTCCCGACGTTCCGCTGGCACTAACATCCGCCCCATCCACAGATTAATGTATGGGTTATATTCAATCTTACCGATAGCATCCAGAATCCGCATCTCGCCGCCGTTGCTACAGGTTTGGCAGTCGGTGTTGAATTCCAGCTTGATGTATTTGTGGATTTGCGCGTTCAGGTACAACCGGATGTTATCCAGCGCGAAGTCATTGCTCCACTGGCTGTTCCCAGGCGTTCCCGCCGAGTCCTCTTTGGCTTCAAAGCTGGTACGCAGGCCAGCGCCGATACTGACCCACTTGGTGTCATCGATTTTAAACGTTGCGCCGGCCTGGGTAAGTGGCGTGTAACTTATAGATGAGGCAAGCGCCAGCATCATGGCTGGCATCTTCGATGATTGCCAGAATCTGGCTTGTATATAACTACTCTTCATGACATATTCCCCTTAACTAAAACCTAAATGATCAGGCAACCGATAAGCTAGCTGCACACAGCCTTGTTGGCTTCGGGGGAATTATTTGGCTTTTTGCAACACGTCCACAATGCGTCAAATGACTCATCAGTCAAATGACGTATAGGGCGATCGACGGTATTATTTTATGATGAACACCAAAAATCAGCGGTCAGGAATGGTGTCGGATGAACAGGGTAAACGGACGGTTAAGTGTTATTGTTTCAGCGATTTGTGGCTTGTCTGCCTGCGCCAGCAGCCAAGTCAAAACCGGCCTGCCGCTGGAGTTGAGCAACGCAAGCGGAATTGAATTATCGGTCGAGGCCGATAATCCGACTCTGCAAACCGATACAATCAAGCAACAAGTCGGAAAAAATTTGGCGGATTGGGCTTATCCCATTGCTCCCAAGATCAAATTGCCAGCCAGCCATACCATGACGATTCTGATCGGAACTCCCGAACATGGCAGTACGCCCGCCGGTTTTTCCTTCAGCTTGGGTAATTCCGACCCGCGTGCGCTGGGTTTCCAAAAAGCCGATGTAGTGCCCATCACCTGCCAGTTAACTGCGCTCAACCAATTGGAACAAAGCGCGGAGTTGAATATGGGCTTTAGCGATAGCGCGGTTATTGGCTCTAATCCAAACCTGAATGAACTAGCCGACCATGCCAGCACGGTATGTTTTAATTTATTGAAGGAAGTTAACTGGCCAGTTAACAACAATGCTAACGATGTCAAGCCAAGCAAAAATAGTTGGATGCCGGAAATTCGTATCGAACAAGAGCAGCCTGCTGGCGTTACAGAAGTAAAACCAGCGGCTAAACATTCTGTGGAACCAGCAACAGTGCCTGTGCAGGAAACTCAAAAAAAGCAGGAATTAGAATCCAGTCCCGTCACCAAGGAAATCAATAAAGAGGGGCGAAAAGTTTATATCATTCATAACCAGGGCAATCCCATTACCTTTAAGTTCGGGCATGAACGCAAATAATACTGTGTACTAAGCACCTAAAGATAATTTATTAAAATAATAAATCAATGATTTGAATTGTTTTTATGCAGAAATAATTTGGTTCAAGTGCTTACCAGCTTGGAGTATCTCTACACATTTTTTTGACCTATTCTTGAAATATAGCCAGAAAAAATTGTATTACTCTATTTCGGTCTTGAATTTTCCGGTCTTTTGCAAGACCATCGAGACGGCCGCAGCGCGGGTGACGACACCCAGTTTTTCAAAAATATGTTCCAGGTGCTTGTTAATGGTGCGCGGACTGGTGCCGAGAATAAGCCCCATTTCCTTATTGGTCTTGCCGCGCGAAATCCACATCAGGATTTCCGCCTCCCGAAAAGTCAGGCTTAACGAATGCCGTAAAAACTCCAGATCCCAATCTTTGGAGTGTTTTTCCATCAAAAGTAAATATTCACCGGTATGCTGACAAAGCGTCCGCTTTATCGAAAAATGTACGCCTTGATGATGGGTTTCAAAATTCGTTGATTCTTCCTTTTGTTCAAAGAATGGCTGGCATTGCAGCCAACTTGCCAATGTGACCGGTAAAACTTCACCGACTAGTACTGGATTACTTGCCCCTGTCCGCTTGGCATACTCAGACAACCAATTTTTACCCGATTCCGGCAACCAGGTAATCCGGCCTTCTTTGCTTACGGTCATGACAGCAAACGGGCTGTTGTTCAACGCCATTTCCGCGCGCTGAAAATTAAAGGCTTGCTTAAGGTGCGATTCTACCCTCGCTAACACTTCGGGTGGACTAATCGGTTTAACTAGGTAATCGACCGCCCCCTCGTTGAAGCCGCGCAACAAATCATCCAGCTCTCCCAGTGCTGTCATGAATAAGACCGGGATTGCAGCAGTGTGTGGATTTACCTTTAGCTGTTTGCAGGTTTCAAACCCATCAACACCAGGCATCATCACATCCAATAAAATAATGTCGGGGCGTAAATAACAGATTTGCTCCAGCGCGGAAAAGCCATCGGTTGCCACCAACACCCGATAACCGGCCTCAGAAAGCGTGTCTGACAGAAGTGCCAGATTGTCTGGGATATCGTCAACAATCATGACGACAGGCTCAAAAATAGTAGTCATGGTTGTTAAATAACCCCCTGGGTGCTTTTCATCAGTAGCCTGAGTTCCGTCAGACGGAACCCGGTACTCAGCGTTTGTAGTTGTTGTATGACTGCCGCATGTTCCGGGAACAATTGTTCCAGCTCTTTCAAATAACGGTTTAGGCCGATCAGGTCACCGATACGGATAAAACGGTTTGATTCCTGCAATATGTCTTCGGGCAAAAGCAAGACCTGAGCCTGGTCGATTTTTTGCGTGGTTTTTACAGCATGCTCAGGGTAAGTCCAGGTTAAATCCAAGTGTAATTTAAGCTTACTGAGTAATTCTGGTACATGCAGCGGCTTGGCCAGAAAATCGTTGCAGCCAGAGTTGATCGCATTAACCCGTTCGGTGGCGTAGGCATTCGCGCTCAGGACAATAATAGGTTGGCGATGATTAGTTTGTCGCAAATGTTGCGCAATCTGGAAGCCATCGGTTTCAGGCATACTTAAGTCAAGCAGCAACAAATCAATCTCATGTTGCGTCAAGACTTGCAGACAGGTTTGCAGGCTATCGGCTTCATAGATGGCAAAATCCAGCGGCTCTAGCACTGCCCTGATCAATTGCCGATGGTCGATTTGGTCATCGACACAAAGCAATGCACGTTTAGCTCCAGTATAACCTGTTATGGCCTGTTGCCTTATCGGTTCCTGGGCATCGCCCGCATTGGCAAGATACAGTTTGACCGTAAAGGTCGAGCCCTCGCCCACTCTGCTACAGACCGAAAGCTCCCCGCCCATCAATTCCGTCAGAACCTTACTGATCGTAAGACCGAGACCGCTGCCAGAGATAATGCTTTCCTGAGCCAGTTGGGTAAAAGGCTGAAAGATATTTTCCAGTTGCTTATCGTCAATACCCAGCCCAGTGTCCTTGATTTGAAAAGTCGCTACCCCGCAACTGTAACTGATGCCGAATAGGATTTCACCGTGGCTGGTAAATTTGACTGCATTGCCTAACAGATTAATCAAAATCTGCCCGACCCGCTTTTCATCAGCACGGACATGCTTTGGCAAGGTATTGTGAATCTGGCAGCGAAAATTCAAACCTTTGGTATCGGCTTGCGGTTTAAACACATCCTGCAGGTGATCTATAAAATGGGGAAAGTCGATAATGTCGCGGTTGAACTCGAACTTGCAGGCTTCGATTCGGGCAATGTCCAGGATATCTTCAATTAACGAGGATAAATGTTCGCCGCTCCGTTTCAAGATACTGACCGCCTGCCGCCGGTGCTGCGGAATCGCCGGGTCGTTCTGCAAGATGTAGGTATAACCGATGATGCTGTTCAACGGTGTGCGGATTTCATGGCTCATATTACTTAAAAAGCGGCTTTTGGCGATATTCGCCCGATCCGCCGCTTTGGTGGCCTCTTTGAGTTTGGTATCGGTTTTTTTGTGTTCCTCAATTTCCATCAACAGCCGTTCGGTTTGCTTATTGATTTCTTCGCGCGCCACCCGGCGGCTTTCGTCATTCAAAATCAACCACCAGGTACACAAACCGATAAACACCAATAAGGAGGTATACACCTTAATGAAGTTATTCTGCAAAATCCGAAATGACAGTAGGTCGTGTTGCGCCGCCAGTAAATCCTGATAATAAATAATGCCCACGAACAGACTACTTAGCAGTCCTAGAAAAATAAAAAGAAAGAAATAGCGGATCAGCCTTAATTTTTGGTTGATCGCCCAGGATCCGGGTGGACAAATTTGCGCCAGTTTAAGCAGGTAATCTTCCAGCCGGTAACCAGGCTTGCAAGCATCCATGCAGTTTGAGTCAAGGCTACAACATAAAGAACAGATATTGCCACCATAGTAAGGGCAATAAGCCATGTCTTCTTGCTCAAACTGGTTGACACAAATACTGCACTGGCATTGCCCTTTGTGCAAAGCATGGCTGCGTGTCAGGTAGCGTTTGCGTCCGTACCAAAACGCAAACAAGGGCACCAGAACAAAAGCTAGACCTAGGGAAATGAAGGCGGAAAACGCTTTGGCGTAAACGCCGAACCAGCCCAAATAAGCCGATATGGAGATTATCGACGCACACAGGGTTGCAAGCGTGCCGACCGGATTTAAATCGGGCAAATAGGCACGTTTGAACTCCACCCGTTTTGGGCTTAAGCCTAGGGGTTTATTGATTAACAAGTCAGCGGCAACCGCACTGATCCAAGCAATTGAAATATTGGAAAACAACCCAAGCACTTTTTCCAACGCGCTGAATACACCGAACTCCATCAATAGCAAGGCAATCGAGACATTGAAGAACAGCCAGATCACACGCCCTGGATGACTGTGGGTAACCCGCGAAAAAAAGTTCGACCAGGCCAATGAGCCCGTGTAGGCGTTGGTCACATTGATTTTGACTTGGGAAATCACCACAAACAATGTGGTAGCCGCCAATGCGGTGTTGTTGTTTTCAAAAATGCCCTCGAAAGCGATGAGATACATCTGGGTCGGCTCATGGGCGTGTAGTGCCGGAATGCCGTGCCGTATTGCCAAATGCGCTAGAAAAGCGCCACCCAATTGCCGGCACATGCCGAAGATTATCCAGCCAGGGCCCGCCATTAAAGTGGCGCACCACCAACTCCAGCGGTTTTTTTTGGTCAAATCCGGCATGAATCTAAGAAAATCGACCTGTTCACCAATCTGGGCAACCATGGAAAATGCCACCGTGCTGGCCGAACCAAACAATAACCAGTCAAAACCCTGACCACTTTGGGCAATACCCCAATAAGCCTGCGCCGTCAATAACCCTTCCGGTTCCCGAATAAACACGCCAATGTAAGGCACGATCAGCAAAATAAGCCAAATCGGCTGCGTCCAAAGCTGCATCCGGCTGATGGTGGTGATGCCGAAAGTAACCAGCGGAATTACAATCAATGCGCTGATGACATGGGCAAAAGCCAATGGAATCTGAAAATACAACTCAAGTGCTAGCGACATAATCGACGCCTCGAGCGCAAACAAGGTAAAAGTGAACGAGGCGTAAATCAGCGAAGTGAGCGTGGAGCCGATATAGCCGAACCCGGCGCTGCGCGTGAGCAAATCAATGTCGATGTGATAACGGGCTGCATAATAACTCACTGGCAAGCCGGTAATAAAAATCACCAGGCCAACCGCCAAAATTGCCCAGACGGCGTTGGTAAAGCCGTAATTAATCGTCAAAAAACCACCAATCGCTTCCAAGATAAGAAACGATGTTGAGCCTAAGGCCGTGTTCGCGACTTGAAATACTGACCATTTTCGGAATGACTTCGGCGCATAACGTAGCGCGTAGTCTTCCATAGTCTCATCGGCCACCCAAGTGTTATAGTCGCGGCGGTTTGTGGAAATATTCTGGCGGATAAGGTTAAGTTATTGTTAGTATCTCCATTACATGCAGCAATAAACAGGCCACTTTAGAGATAAGCAAAGTTATTTATATACAGGTACTTACCCGCCAGCCGATGGTAGGCTAAATTTTTAATGCTTATATTTGGTGCACACTTGCACCAAATATAAGCCCTAATAACGATTTTGGTAAATTAGCCATCTGATTACTTTCAGAAATACAATTTAGCTTTTTTGGATTCCATGGGGATCATTGAAAAACATTACATGGTTATATACGAAGCACAGGTTTGTTAAACCAATGCACTGTAATTTCAAAGTTTTGGCTGAATAAATCCTTCACAACCTGCAACTTGTCTATAGTCATGAAACATTAATGCAAAATGAGTGTCCGTTTTTGACCATTTGAGGATCAGCAATCAAAAACCATGACCTTCTGCTGTTGGCCCAGACCGTGTAAGAACGCACTAAAGTTTTTCAGCCAACTCTGTTTGCGGCTTAGATAACGCCCTATTGGTTGAGTTACGGCTTGTTTTTTATATTTCTTGGGTTGGTGATTTTTTTAAAAA
>JABFSV010000368.1 GCA_013140405.1 Methyloglobulus sp.
AGCCTGTTTTTTGCTGCTCACCCAGTTGTTGATTCTGGCAACAACATCATCGCGCCGTTCGCTAGGAATGACGCTGGTGGTGACGGGCTTCCTGCCAGGAGGTAGCTCATCAATGATAGAAATATCCAGATCGGAATATTGCAACATCGCCAAGGTGCGTGGGATAGGCGTAGCGGTCATAACCAGTTGGTGTGGGCTGATACCACCTTTTTGGCCTTTTGCCCTTAATGCCAATCGTTGATGGACACCGAAACGGTGTTGCTCGTCGATTATGATTAAGCCGAGACGATGAAAGATTACTTCGTCTTGGAATAAGGCGTGGGTGCCGATGATGATGCCGGCTGTACCATCTGCAAGCATTTGTAAAATTTCTTTGCGTGAATTGCCTTTTATCTGTCCGGTGAGCAGGGCTATTTGAGTATTGAAACCGTTAAACCATGCCTTGAAATTCCGGTAATGCTGCTCTGCCAGCAACTCTGTCGGTGCCATGATAGCCACTTGATAGCCTGTGCCCAAAGCGAGTACAGCGGTGTATGCTGCTACTATGGTTTTGCCGGAGCCGACATCACCCTGCACCAAGCGCATCATGGGATGAGCTTGGTTGCAATCTGCCGTAATTTCCGCGATTACCCTTAGTTGTGCTTTTGTCAGCTTGAAGGGCAATGAGTCTATGAATGGCTGGCTATAGGTTTTGTCATTATAAAATGATGGTGCTTGCCAGCATTTGGCTTTTTGTTTGGCGAGTTTAAGGCTGAGATGATGCGTCAATAGTTCTTCAAATGCTAGTCGCTTAAGAGCGGGGACACTGCCATTTTGCAGGGCTTCAACAGTTATTGTTGCATCTGGCGTATGCAGGGTTTTGATTGCATCCGTTAACGACGGGTAACGGTGCTGCTTGAGGATGGCGCTAGGAAGCCAATCCTTTAAGGCTTGAGCGTTGTCATCGCAAATGGCTAGCGCTTGCTTTACTGCTTTTCTGACAACATTCTGGTTAAGTCCCTCTGTTAATGGATATACGGGCGTTAAATGGTTTTCTGTGATGGCTTTATCTACATCGAAGATGACGGTGTATTCAGGATGCACCATTTCTAGCCCAGCATAGCCATACCTTACTTCACCAAAACAACTGAGCGTTGTTCCCGGCTTAAGGGCATTGTGTTGCTGGGCAGTAAAATGGAAAAACCGTAAGTCGATGAATCCGGTGCTATCACTAATGCGGCAGATCAGGCTTTTACGGCCTCTGGGCAGTACATCTATGAACTCAACCTTGCCGCAGATAAGCGCCGTCATTCCCGCAGAGAGTTTTGCAATCGGGAAAATGCGGGTTCTGTCTTCGTAACGGATTGGCAGGTGAAAAAATAGATCCTGGATGATGCGGATGCCGAGTTTTTCGAGATGAGTTGCCGTGCGGTTACCTATTCCTGTGAGGCTAGTGACCGATTGCCTAGTGATGTCCGATTGGTTCATATCGGCTACCCGAATGTAGGAAACAGAGGGCTGGGTCAGATAGGGTAATCTTGCGGATTGATGACCATAATTGCATCCATTTCCACCTGTGCAGCTTTTGGAAGGGCGGCAACCCCAACGGCAGCACGGGCTGGGTACGGGGCTTTAAAATAGCGCCCCATAATCTCATTGACGATAGGGAAGTGTGCTAAATCAGTCAGGAAGACATTCAGTTTTACAATATCAGAAAGGCCGCCGCCAGCGGCTTCCGCAACTGCTTTCAAATTGTTGAATACTTGTGTAATTTGAGCGGAAATGTCACCTTCGACTAGTTGCATGGTTGCTGGGACTAAGGGAATTTGCCCAGACAGATAGATGGTATTGCCAACCTTGACAGCTTGTGAGTATGTGCCTATTGCTTGTGGGGCTAGCTCAGTGTTGATGATTTCTTTATTCATTTTGGCGCGATGGTTATAAGTGACGCATGTTTACAGGGATTCGGTTTTACGCTTTCACCCGCGTTATTTTAATCACAATAGCCAAGTCTTTTAGCTTCCGCATAATTTTAGCGAGATGCACACGGTCTTTTACACTGACGGTGATTAAATCGACACTGACTCGCGAGTCTTGCTCGATAACGGTAACGTTTTCAATATTGGAGTTATTCTCTGATATCGTTGTGGCAACCGTTGCTAGTGAACCACGCTGGTTAAGCACCTCAAGCCGAAGTTCAGCCGGAAATTCGCCTGTTGCGTCCTGGCTCCATTCCACATCCAGCCAACTGGTTTGCTTCTTTCTGACTTCGTTGCTGTTACGGCATTCATGATGATGTACGACGATGCCTTTGCCGGGATTAAAAAAACCTATGATGGAGTCGCCGGGAATAGGCCTGCAACACTTAGCCAGGGTTATCACCATTCCTTCTGTACCTTTGATAACTAGCGGTGTCCTATGCGTTTGATCCTTATCTTCCAGCCGAACCGCTGCGTGTACATCAGCTTGGGTAAGCCGTTTGGCAACCAAGAACGGCATCTTGTTGCCCAATCCTATATCCTCCAGTAATTCATCCAATGTCTGGTTATCACTTATTTCAAGTAGGGACTTCATTCGGGATTTGTCGATGTTTTCGAGTTGCAAGTGCATGGCTTGCAATTCCTTATCCAAAAGGCGGCGTCCCAGGCTGATAGCCTCTTGCTGTTTAAAATTCTTTAAATAATTGCGGATGCCAGATCGAGCCTTGGCAGTGGTGACATAATTGAGCCAGAGCGGATTGGGACGCGCCCAAATGGCGGTAATGACTTCAACAGTCACACCGTTCTCAAGGCGGGTTTGCAAAGGCACCAGTTTCCGGTCAACCCTGGCAGAAACACAGGCATTGCCAATGTCGGTATGCACGGCGTAGGCAAAATCAATAATGCTGGCTCCCCTGGGCATTTTGATGATCTCGCCTTTTGGGGTAAACACAAAAACTTCTTGCGGGAACAGGTCTATCTTTAGATTGTCGATAAACTCCAGGGAATCGCCAGCGGTTTGCTGGAGTTCCAACAAATCCCGTAGCCATTCATTGGCGCGGTCTTGAAACTTGTCGTTCTTGTCATCGTCGGATTTGTACAGCCAGTGCGCTGCGATGCCGGATTCGGCCATCCGGTGCATTTCATGTGACCTAATTTGAATTTCAATAGGAAAGCCAAACGGACCAATGAGTATGGTATGCAAGGATTGATAGCCGTTAGCTTTGGGCAAGGCAATGTAATCCTTGAAACGACCTGGAATCGGCTTATACAAATTGTGGACGATACCCAGAATGCGATAGCAATCATCCACGGTATCGCAGAAAATCCGGAAGGCATACACATCAAAGACATCATTCAGGGAAACTTTTTTATGCAGCATTTTTTGATAAATGCTGTAGAGGTTTTTTTCCCGTCCTGAAACATCACAGGTCAAATGGGCTTGGCTGATTCTGTTTTTTAGGGTGTTTTCGATCACGTCGATAATTTTACGACGGTTACCACGGGCTTTTTTTAAGGCATTATCCAAAATAATGTAACGACGTGGATACATCGCTTGAAAACAAAGCGCCTCAAGTTTATGCCGGATACTGTTCATGCCTAGCCGATTGGCTATCGGGGCATAGATATCCAGGGTTTCACGGGCGATGCGGCGTTTTTTTTCAGCAGGCATGGCTCCCAGTGTTTGCATGTTATGCAGCCGGTCTGCGAGCTTGACCATGATGACCCGCAAATCCTTGCCCATCGCCAAAAACATTTTACGGACGTTTTCGGCCTGGGCTTCGGCATGGGATTTGCTGTCGATTTTGGTCAGCTTGGTGACAGCATCGACAAGTTCAGAAACTTCAGGGTTGAAGGTTTTCGCCAAGTCTTGTTTGCTGACCCCTGTGTCTTCTATAACATCATGCAGTATCGCCGCCATAATACAGTTGGCATCCATACGCATTTCGGCGAGGCTGATAGCAACTGCAACGGGGTGACAGATATAGGCTTCACCGCTTTTACGGAATTGTCCTGAATGCGCCTTGGCCCCAAACTCATAAGCCCGGACGCAATCGTCAACCTGGGCTTTATCGAGATAGTCGGACAATGTCGAACACAAGCGCCGTACCAGTTTGTCCTGGGGACGTTCAAGCTCAATATTGTCAGCGACATCTAACATACATTTTTTTAAAACATAAGGTTTTGCTCGTGCACTTCAACGGTACGGTGCAGGGTGTTGATGTTCTCAGTAGTGACATGGCCTTCTGCAATTTCACGCAAGGCGAGTACGGTATCTTTATCTTTGTTGCGCGGTAGAAACTCAGTCGCACCGTGGCTGAGCTGGCGTGCGCGGGTACTTGCCAGTAAAACCAGTTTAAAGCGGTTTTCTACATGATCTAAACAATCTTCGATAGTGACTCTTGCCATTTTGTTTCCTTATATTTTAGGGTATTTCGCTAAGACCATACTAACGGTCAGTTGGTTCTAATTTAACACGTTTGTCATTAAATCAACTAAAAAACAACAAGTTGTTATTCTTAGCTTTCAATAAAAACTGTAAGAGATTGATTACATTATTAGCTTCTCGATTTTAATATGGCAACAGCCGGTAATTCCTTGCCTTCAAGAAATTCGAGAAATGCACCGCCACCAGTTGAGGTATAGGAAACCTTATCCTCAATTCCATACTTGTCGATAGCGGCAAGGGTATCCCCACCACCAGCAATCGAAAATGCAGGGCTGTCGGCAATCGCCATCGACAGAGTTTTAGTGCCTTCGCCAAATTGATCAATTTCAAATACGCCGACTGGACCGTTCCAAACAATAGTCCCGGCGGATTTCAGGATTTCGGCATACTGCTTGGCGGTATCAGGGCCGATGTCGAGGATCAAATCATCGGCTTCAACGTCAGCCACTTGTTTTACTGTAGCAACTGCGCTATCCGAAAATTCTTTGGCACAGACCACATCGGTAGGTATTGGAATGGCTGAGCCGGCGCTTTTTGCGGCGGCTATCAAGCGCTTGGCTTCAGCAATCAAGTCGGGTTCATAAAGCGACTTTCCGACCGGAAAACCCATTGCCGCAATAAATGTATTGGCAATGCCGCCGCCAACGATGAGTTGATCGACCTTCTCAGACAAAGATTTAAGCACTGTCAATTTAGTGCTGACCTTGGAGCCACCAACAATTGCAACCAGCGGTTTGGTGGGGGTTTCCAGCGCCTTACCTAAAGCATCGAGTTCGTTGCCAAGCAAAGGGCCAGCACACGCAATCGGGGCAAATTTGGCGACACTGTGCGTGGATGCTTGCGCCCTATGTGCAGTGCCAAAGGCATCCATTACGAATACGTCGCATAAAGCCGCCATCTTCTTGCCAAGTTCATCGCTGTTTTTTTCTTCACCGACATTAAAGCGTACATTTTCACACAACACGACTTCGCCTGGATTGACAGTGATGCCATCCAGCCAATCGCGTTCCAGCCGTACGGGTTTGCCTAATAA
Organism: Methyloglobulus sp.; assembly: GCA_013140405.1. Taxonomy (GTDB): domain Bacteria; phylum Pseudomonadota; class Gammaproteobacteria; order Methylococcales; family Methylomonadaceae; genus Methyloglobulus. The sequence continues at coordinate 5,441 of JABFSV010000368.1, forward strand.
GCTGGACAGGCGTTCCGCTACTGGTTTCAATGAGGATTCTTCATCATACTGGCCTTCAACGGGACGACCCAAATGGGACATCACCATGACCGCAGCGCCTGCTGCCAAGGCTTTCTCAATGGTTGGCACGCTGGCCTGGATGCGAATATCGCTGGTCACTTTACCGTTTTTGACAGGTACATTAAGATCCTGGCGGATTAATACCCGCTTGCCAGCCAAATCCAGGTCAACCATTCTCTTTATCGACATATTTCTTTCTCTCGTTTTATGTGGTTAGTGTTACGCTTCGACGGCTTCTTCTTTCCATTTAATGGAACAGCCGATGCTTGACAGTTGGTCTTGTGGGCCATTGCCCGAATGAGCGACGAGTTTCATAGCCTCAAACAAATCTCGCCGGGTTCCATCTGGCGCAGTATCTTTACGGCTGGCATCCAGTCTGCCTCGGTATTGCAATTCAAAATCCGTGTTATAGCCAAAGAAATCCGGTGTGCAAACAGCACCGTAGGCTTTGGCTATTTCTTGTGTTTCATCAATCAGGTAAGGGAAAGGGTAGTTATATTCTGCCGCGATAAGCTGCATATTTTCATACGAATCGGCAGGGTAGTTGACCATATCATTGGACATGATGGCAACGGATTCAATCCCATAACCCTTTAGTTCAAGGGTATCGCGTAGAATTCGCCCATGCACGGCTTTCACATAAGGACAATGGTTGCAGATAAACATGACCAGCAATCCGTTCCTGCCCATACAGTCTTGTAATGTCCAGGTTTTCCCGTCAACACCGAGTAATTTAAAATTCGGCGCTTTCACGCCAAAATCGCAGACAGGGGGGTTAAGAGATACCATGATCGCTCCTCGTGAGTTTTATATATAAAGGTTTGTGCCAATGCGTTTTAACAGCGGTAATGTACAACAAAATTAGGCTGTTTTGTAATTATTACAGTAATATAGGCTTTAAATCAGATTGCGAATCCCAACAGTTCGATTCATTTAACGCTACCGCAGCAACACTGCCAAACTAATCAAGATAGCGCCTATATAAATCGACCATAAAGTATTGCGGTGCTGTGTCTCCATCTGTTCGCGTAACAGCACTAATTCCCTTTGCTGATTTTCCGCCCGTTTCTGGGCATTGGCGGCGTTGTCCAAGGTTTTAAACAGCAAGGTTGGGATTTCTGGGAAATGTTCGGCAACTTCGGGGAATTGCTTGAACAATTTGGTGATTTTGGCTTTTGGTCCCATCCGTTCCTTAAACCACTTTTCTAGGAAGGGCTTGGCGGTTTGCCACAAGTCCAGATCAGGATAAAGCTGCCGCCCTAAACCTTCGATGTTGAGCAAAGTCTTTTGCAGCAACACCAGTTGCGGTTGTACGTGCATGTCGAAACGACGGGCGGTTTGGAACAGACGCAACAACAATTGCCCGAAGGATATATCTTTCAGCGGTTTTTCAAAAATCGGCTCGCACACGCTGCGGATGGCGGATTCAAACTCTTCAATCCGCGTGGAACTATCCACCCAACCCGATTCGACGTGCATTTGCGCGACTTTACGGTAATCGCGGTTAAAGAAAGCCAGGAAGTTTTCCGCCAGATAATGCTGGTCGGTCAAAGACAATGAACCAACGATGCCGAAATCGACAGCAATATATTTGGCTGGCAGGTCAACAAAGATATTACCTGGGTGCATATCGGC
>JABFSV010000094.1 GCA_013140405.1 Methyloglobulus sp.
TAAACTTAGGGACTCAGCTGAAATAGCCAGCGCTGGAAATAGGCAGAGAACAGTATATGAATTAAATAGCCCGATAACCTCATCTAAAGTCCATAATCGATGCTTGAATATACTCGATTCTGTGAACAAAGAAGTCGAGCTCTTAATTAGGCGAAGTTGGGCAAGCCATGCAAAAGCACTAAGAGAAGCCGGATTAGATTGATGGAGTTTTAACATGAATAAGAATAAAAACTTTTTTGCAGAATTGAAACAAAACATTGAAGAAGAGAAGAAGAATCAGCGGGTAGGGGATGCCGATAACACGACTATAAAGCAAAATAAATTTGAGCAGGGACTTAATTTAACAAAAGAAATAATGTCAGGAAGTAAAGTAAAGACCCCCCGGTTACTTGTTGAACCTAGCCAATGCAAAATATGGGATAGGCATAATAGGGATTATGCTTCGCTTAATGAAATAAGATGCAAAGATTTGATTGATCAATTCAAGGTGACAGGCAAACAAGAGTTTCCTGGAATCGTCAGGTTGATTGAAGGGGGAGGGGACGTAAAATATGAAATTATTTGTGGAGCTAGACGGTTTTGGACATGCCAATATCTTGGGTGGAAATATTTTGTCGAAATAAGAGATATTTCTGATGAAGAAGCTTTTAGGTTATCTGATTTAGAGAACCGAGCACGGGAGGATATTTCGGATTATGAAAGGGCTCTTGATTATAAAAAGGCACTTGGCCATTATTATCAAAACCAAGTCCAAATGGCGAACAGATTAGAAGTCACTACAAGTTGGCTTTCAAGATATTTAGATATTGCCGACTTACCAGAGGAGATTGTAAAAGCTTACCGGGATATCACTGATATAAAAGTGATACACGCCAGAAAACTAAAACCTTATCTAATAAGCACCATTGCTAACAAGCCAACACGAGAAAGCGTAATAAACAGGGCAATCGAGTTGAAAGGCAAAGATCTTGATGGCTCGAGGGTTATTGCTGAGCTGTTATCGGCAGTAAGAATTAAGACAAAGGCTAATAAAGCAAATAATCAGCACACATCAAAAAATGGTTTGGTGAATATTCAAATACAAAAACGTAAAGACAAGAAAATTGAAATCTTAATTGATAAAAAAGGGAAGGGTTCAAAACAGGATGCTATTGAGTTAATAGATTGCCTGTTGAATGATTATTTTTGATAGCTTAAGAGTTGGCTATAGCCAATAAATTAATAAGAAATTGATATTAAAGGTTTTATTTAATATTTATTTTATTTTAATATATTTTTGTGACCTATCCGCCAGAATTTCTTAAACTAATTTTGTTAAAAGTTAGAACCTAACTAAACTTGTATAATTATAAGCCCCATATATTAAAATAAAATGGCAGAATTCATTATTGGTAGGCAACAGATACTTGATCAAAAATTAAATATTTATGCTTATGAGCTCCTTTTTAGAGGCAAAGACCTTGATTTGAATGATAAGGGCGAAGCGACCCAGGCAACCAATCAAATCATTACCGACTCTATATTAGAGCTAGGTTTGAACAACCTTGTTGGCTTACACAAGGCTTTTATCAATTTTACGACCCAGAATATTCTGGAAAAAACACCGCTTAACTTACCTAAAGACCGCATTGTTATTGAGGTCTTAGAAAATGTTGATATTGATTTAAGGGTTATTAATAACTTAAAAGAGTTTTCCGAACAAGGCTATACCATTGCTTTGGATGATTTTGTTTTTTCAGATGAATGGTATCCCTTGCTGGAATTTGCCAATATTATCAAACTTGATGTTATGGCAATGGGTGAGGCGAGAACGAGGCAAGTAATATCCGACCTCAAACCTTTCGGGATTGAATTGCTTGCGGAAAAAGTGGAAACCTATGAAGAGTTTCAATACCTGAGTGAATTGGGTTGTGATTATTTTCAAGGTTACTTTTTTCATAAGCCTAATCTAGTGCCGGGTAAACGTTTGGGTGTTAACCAAACCGCTGCCCTTCGATTACTTACCATCATTAACGATCCTGATGTCGAATTTGATAAGCTTTCCAAGGCAATATCGCTAGATCCAGGGCTTAGCTATAAATTGTTGCACTACATCAACTCTGCTTTCTTTGAGTTACCCAGCAAAATGGAGTCAATACATCGTGCTATTTCCTACTTAGGGCTTAAAGAATTAAAGCGCTGGTCAAATATACTGACGTTGGCTGCTTTATCCAACAAACCCGATGCAGTACTCCAAAATGCATTGATCCGCGGGAAGATGTGCGAGCTGTTAGGTAAGTTGATTGGTGAAAAGGCGGAGCATTTTTTTCTAGTAGGCATTTTATCCAGCCTGGATAGCATACTGGATCTGCCTTTAGAGGAGGCCTTGCAGCAACTACCGTTAGCTGATGACATTGTTTCTGCCGTTTTAAATAAAAAAGGCTTGGCTGGTGAAGCCCTTGAGTGCGTTATCAATTACGAGCACTGGAATCTTTCCGGTATGTATTATAAAAACCTAGATCAAAAATTAATTAGTGAAGCCTATTTTGAAAGCATCACATGGGCTAAGGATGTGCTGAGCAACTTGGCATAAGGCGATTGTAGTTTTCCAGAAAGTCTCCCCTCACTAGAATCCTTAAGCTGAGAAATAAGCGAAAAATCGTCAGTATCCATTTTTTTAGAATTCCCTACCTTGCCTTAATAAGTCGCGCTGACTTATTAATTAATGCAGTTGCACAGGTATGTCTATCAATATAAGAAACCAATATTTTCGCTTTGAAACCAAAAAATTAAGAGCTACGTCACAGAAGCTGATTTGTGATGCTGGTATAGTTCATCGGGTATAAATTTTAATTTCGCAGACATGTGTCCTATTACAGTACATTTATTTTTTCACTGATCACCTAAGAGTGATCGATCTTCAGTAAGTTGGTTCGGTTGGTGTGCTACTGAAGTTATTATTTTAAGGTGACCGATATGAAAAAACGTAACAATATACGATCAGGCGTTATTGCAATTGCTATTGCTGTCGACCTTGATTTTTCTACACTTGCCTTCGCAGGTGATCCCGCCCGTTTGGTTGGTAAAGAGCTTGACCAAAATAGAGAACTGGTTGTCTCGGTCATGCAAGGAAGGAACTATGTGGTTGAAGTCGACCAAAAAGGCCTTATCAAGCAGGTTGTGGATACGGGTGCTAATGGAGATGGCACAGAAATGCAACAAACGGCAAATCTCACAACTAAAAAGGATGCGCCCTCGACAGCTTCTTCAATTGAATTGCCAGAGAATTATCAAGGCCAATATGCAATTGATCACATAGGGGCTAATTTACCCAAAATTGCCGCAATCTATGGGTTAACACCTGATAAGCTGAAAGATATATTACTGACGGACGATACCGTCCGTATCGACAGTAACAATCGCATTTTTTACGTCGACAATGATGTGGAACAGCAAACTGGTGTTGAATCCAATGTTGTCGGTGCTACCGTTAATGGAGCATCATCGAAAGATCCAGCATTGCCAATGGCCTCTCCAGTTATGTTGGTTAAAGCCTTTAATTTGCATAGTAAGGCTGGGGCAAATATCACCCTGTATCTCGATTTTGTTGGATATACTGCGGAAAATACAACTTGGTCAAAAACAACAGTTGTTGCACCACCTTATGATCTGGGTGGTAACCCGGCTGTGTTTGACAACAACGAACGCACCAATATCATCAGCATTTGGAACCGGGTGTCGGAGGACTTCATCCCATTCGACATTGATGTGACCACTGAACCGCCATCGACCGATGCACTATTAAGGACGAGTACGGCAGATAACACCTACGGTACCCGTGTGGTGATAACAAAATCCGGCATCATCAACCGCGCTGGCGGTGGTGTTGCTTATGTTGGCGTAGGTAATATGATTAATAACACTGCTTTTCAGCCCGCTTGGGTTTTTCAGCAGGCGCTGGCAAACAACGAAAAATATATTGCCGAAGCCGTGTCACACGAAGCCGGGCACACGTTTGGCTTATTACATGATGGCCAAAAAACCGCCACGAGAGTGAAACCCTATTATTTAGGCCACGGTTCTGATGTGACTGGCTGGGCGCCCATCATGGGGATTGGCTACAATAAGAATTTAACGCAGTGGAGCAGTGGGGCTTACCCTGGGGCGACCAATCATCAAGATGATATTTTGGTATTGGAGGCAAACGGCATTCCAAAAAGAACCGATGAAATCGGTGATACCTTTGCAACCGCAACTGCATTGACAAATATAAACACCGGTGGCACGGTTATTATTCAAAAATTTGGCATCATCGAAACCGCGAATGATGTTGACATGTATAAGATGAACACAGTAGGTGGTGTTGTTAATATTACCGTTAGTCCTGCTGCGACCGGATCCAATCTTGATGCCCAATTGATACTGTACAGACCCAATGGTACTGTTCTAACCACCAGTGCGCCAGCAGCGAAATTGGCCGCCAATATAAATAAAGCTGTGCCGGCTGGGACATATTATTTGGCAGTAAGGGGCTCCAGACATAGCATGGTTGGCAGCGATTATGGTTATCCAAAATATGGTAGCCTTGGTCAATATCAAGTCACGGGATCTTATGTAAAACCGTAGTGCAGGGTTGCCAATACCGGTATTGGGCGCTTCGTCCGCGACATCGCTAACGATAAAGCCACCATCACAGCAAATACTGTAAGCAGCGTCGGTACAATGGTTACTAATAAAACCAAGCAGGCAGCTAATGCACGGGCTTTATTGAAGCAGGTTAAGAAGCGCCAGAAAGTAGCTTAGTAGCGATAATGAAGACTGTTCATCCATGTATTAGCCTGGCTGGGGCAATGATGTGATGAGCATTTTTTCTAGAATAAGGATTTTACGCCTCAAGATCCTATAGGTCAGCATAGTAACCTGTTAAAATCAGTTCTGTTGCCAAGCGATCTAAACAACAACTGGATTGCGCTGGTGCGTACGCTTTATTGAAAAAATTAAAGCACCCCATAATCTAAGTATTGGGTATTTGTTATGTCTAAAATATTGTTTATATTGATATTAATTTTTGTTATTTATATTATTTATTTATCTAAGGGCAAACAAAAAAAGGTAACAACCCCTCCTGTTAGCCAGGCAAAACCTGAAGAACCATTGGGTTTCCTGGCTAACCAGGAAAAACTTGAAAGGCCAGTTAATGCTGTTAAGTCAACGATGCCCAAGGTTGCTTCTAAGAATACAAAAGCAATGGAAGTCGATACCGAAACTGCAGTTAAAGCGAGTAGTTTGCCGGAGACGGTTGGTATGGTTGCCGGTACTATTTGGGATTATCTGGATAAAAATGGACCTACCACGGTTGCAAAAATGCTTCGGGAGCTCACTGAAGACGATAAAACAATTCAACGTAGCATTGGCTGGTTAGCCCAGGAAAACAAGATAATACTAAAGACAATTGACCGCGCAGAGACTATTTCGTTGAAAGAGGGGGCTTAAGCCCTAATTGGCAAGGGAGTTTTTTTGCTGAGTTATTTTCAATAAAGCCTCTTTAGCGCGGTCACATCACCCAGTAACTTACTAAATCCCTTTAGCTATCTGAGGATGGCTTTTTCCATATCCGCACTGACTTGTTTCGCTTTTTCTAACGTGATTTCGACTTGTTTGGGGTTTAAATCAAGAATTTTCCAAGCCTCTGGAACGATTAATCGCTCGATATTTTGTCCAGTATTCACCAAATATTTCTGTGCATAACCGTGTGCTAGATGGATAAGGGCTGTGCCTAATGGATGTAATGGCGCATCTGTCGGTGTCGGTTGGTAATAGGTCATGACTTGAAATTTTGTGGGTAGCCGCCATTGCGCCATTAGGTTGGCACCCGCTTGGCCATAATGGAAACCCAATATATTTTGTTCGGCAACGGCAAGCGTTTGGTTACCCTCATTAAAATTGGCAATGGCTTGTATTGATTGTTCACGATATTTTGCATAAAGAATCAAATGCCCGATTTCATGCAGCAAGCCGATGACAAAAAAACACTCACTGTCCTGAATTTTTAGTTGGCTTGCCAACAGCCGAGCTAGGACGCCGGAAAACAAACTAGATCGCCAGAATGTTTTGAGCGGCACAATATCGTTTGGGAAATCCAATGAGGCTATCGCGGACGTACCCAGCACCATGTCATGGAGTTGGCCTATGCCCAGAAGGTTGATTGCCCTGCTTATATTGTCAATTTGACCCGGAAACCCGAACAATGCACTGTTGACGATTTTTAGAACGGTTGCAGATAAATTGGGATCGCAACCCACCAATGCACTGAAATCCTCATTAGAAGAATTTGGGTCATCCATCAGCTGGCGAAATTTTAAATAAATTTCTGGCAAGGAAATCAAGCCTTCGATTTCTTTTAGGGTTTTCTCCAAGGAGTTATGGGGCAGTTTGGATTCAGAGGCACTTGGCAAAAGGTTTTCTCCAACTAGGCAATGCCTGAATTATTCATTTAAGTGTAGCGCAGTTCTGTCCGGTTAATGGGCAAGTAGATTATATAAGGGTTGTAGAAAAATTGATCCTAGCATTATCTCTGGGAACTATATTTTTCCAATAGGTTAAATTGTCTTGGCTTTATTACGATTCGTACTTAATGGGATAAACTTGCTTATCCTTGCAAATATGGAATAAAAAGCCATAATTGCTATGATGATAGCTAGACGACTACAAAATACACTGGAGCAATTGTTGGATAATAATCCCGCAGTTGCGTTATTGGGGCCAAGGCAAGCCGGTAAAACGACGCTGGCACTGGCGCTTGCTAGGCAGGGCCCCATTGTTTACCTAGATTTGGAGTCCACGGCTGACCAAGCCAAGCTTCACGATGCAGAACTCTATTTGGCAGAACACCAGGATAAACTGGTCATTCTTGATGAAATACAGCGCACGCCAGGCTTGTTCCAAAACCTGCGTGGCTTGATTGACAAGGGGCGCAGGGAAGGGCGGCGTAGCAATCGTTTTTTGTTGTTGGGGTCGGCTTCAATTGATTTGCTGCGCCAGTCCAGTGAAAGTTTGGCAGGGCGCATCGCTTATCTGGAGCTAACGCCTTTTGACGCCT
>JABFSV010000097.1 GCA_013140405.1 Methyloglobulus sp.
GAATAAGCTGTATTATGCCTTCAGGGAATTGGGCAGGGTCAACCGTACATTGTTCCTGCTCAAGTATATTAATGATGTGGAACTCAGGAAAACTATCCATGCCGCCACCAACAAAAGCGAGGCGTTCAATGACTTCGTGCAGTGGCTGTTCTTCGGCGGCGACGGGATTATTGCCGAAAACATACGCCATGAGCAGCGCAAGGTGATCAAGTACAACCATCTGGTGGCGAACATGGTGATATTGCACAACGTCCACCAAATGACCAAGGTATTGAAGGCCATGCAAAACGAAGGCTATGCCCTGAATGAGCAATTGCTTAATGGATTGGCGCCCTACCGAAAGCACCATATCAACCGGTTTGGGGAATATCCCCTGGATTTGGATAGGGAAGTGGAGCCGATGAACTACAATGTCAGTTTTGACCTGTAATTCATTGGGTTAGGCCATTTTCTGCGAAAAAAACCGGAATATCGGCCAACCCTCGGTAGGGCCATTTGTGCTTTATTCCTGCCCATATATCCACGATGTGGAACTGAGAGAAATTGAGGGAAATAGAAAGCCGAATGAACTTAACGAGGACTAAAATCATTGCATTTACTGCCAATGCGATGAATGGTGACGATGAGGATTGTATCGCTGCAGGCATGGATGGCTATTTGGCTAAGCCGATAAAACCATCGGACATAGAGAACGTTTTAGTGACATGGCTACCACAAGAAAAACGCAACACCAATTCGGAGGCTTAGGCAGTAATGAACATCTAAAATGTTTTACTTAAAAATATCTAGCAAATGAAGGTTTTTTAGTCATAGAATCAACGCCACGAGCAAGCTGGTACTTTGGTGACGAGGTGGCCTTTCTGACTGATGGCGAGCGGGTGCTGCAATAACGAAATCGTCTTCCATAAAGTTTAAAGGGGAAAGTAAATGCTTAAACAAGACTACCTTTTCGTATATTTGCGGAAAAATATGTCTCTCTAAGAGAATAACGATGAGTCAATTAAAAAAAGTATTAAGGCTTAGTTTCAGCGCTGTTAAGCATCCGGAAAATCAGTGCAAGCACCAAGGTTAACGTTGGAAGTGTCCAGCAGATTTTAAAGCGGGCGGAGCCGCTTCAACCGCTCACTGCCGACAGGCGGTTTAGAAACCGAGGCCTTGCAGGGGGGGGCAATCGTTTTCTATGAGCCGACTTTATACAAAATTAACCGGCCGTTCACAGAAAATTGCCGACTGAATTTCCCTTTCGATGTATTTCCCAGTAATTCTATTAGAACCCCCAACTTGTTATTGCTTTATCCTTACTATATAGTAAGGATAAAGCAATATTGTAATCTTATACGGTTTTTTGACCAGTAATTTCGGATCAAGGCCTAATAAGAAAAAATGTTACAAAGATTTTAAGGATTTATTATGGCAACATCGACAATCACCAGCAAAGGGCAGATAACTATTCCTGCCGCGGTTCGCGCCGCACTGGGTATCTCAACAGGCGACAGGGTTGAGTTTGTCCAAGTGGAATCGGGGCGCTTTGAATTGTTGGCGGCCACCTTGCCAGTGAGCGCTTTAAAAGGCATGGTTAAAAAACCAAACAAACCTGTAACCATAGAAGAAATGAACGAGGCAATTACTTCAAATGGGACAAAGGCTAAGTGATAGGCCTGGATACGAATGTATTGGTTCGTTACATTACCCAAGATGACCCCATTCAATCTGAAATGGCAAACGCGCTTTTTGAATCCCTTTCAACTGGTTTAGAGGCTTATGTCACTGTCGTTAGCTTGGTGGAGCTAGTTTGGGTTCTGTCTAGCTGCTATGATTCAAGTAAAGCTGAAATAAGCAATGTGCTAGAGAGCTTGATGCACACCAAGTACATCATCATTCAGGACGCAGATATTGTTTGGAAAGCGTTACGTAATTTCAAGGAAGGCAAAGCGGATTTCCCAGATTGCTTAATAAAACATACATCATTCAATGCAGGTTGCAGTTCCGTAGTCACTTTTGACGTTAAAGCTGCCAGGGATAGTGGCATGAACCTTATTGGTTCTGAACGTATTAAATAGGTGTCGTTGTCAAATAAGGATGTACATTTTGGGTATACCCAAAATGTACTCATAAATTTTGCAAAATTTAAACCCAAAACAAAAACAGCCAAGCTTTACCGTCCATGATTTAGGATGCTCGGCTACCGTGCAGGATACGAATGACGTCGATGCCTGTTCGTGAAGGCCGGTAGAAAATTAAATATGAATCGACGGGGAATTTATACAGGCTGCAGTATTCATACCGCTGGATGCCAAGCCCGGGGGAATTGGCCAATAATTCGCATCTTTGCTTGAGAACTGCCATGTATTGGGATGCAACGCCGGGCTTGTCCCGGCTAATGAAATCCCGTATTTCCTTTAAATCACTCCTGGCCAGCGGTGTAAACCTTGCGGTTGCCATAGTGATGATGCCCTGAAAACAATCGGCTTTAAATGAGTCCGTTAAAAGCGGTTTCGCTATCCACCAATTGGCCTTCGTCGGCTTGGCGGATACCCGCGTTTAAGTCGCTTTGTAAGGCTTGCAGCTTTAACTGTTGATAAGCCGCATATTCGCTTTCCGAGATCATGACCGCGACGGGGCGACCTTTTTTCTCGATGGTCACCGGGTTGCGCTGTGCCATATCGAGCAAGGCACCAAAATGGGTTTTGGCTTCGGTTGAAGGCATACTGACCATTGTATTTGCTCCATAATGGTTGAAATGGTTATTTTAACCATTATGGGTATCGTGGGTAGGTTTTGCAAGCAAAGAATAACTGCGCGCACCCTTTTCGTGAAAGCGATCAATTATTAGTCATTGCCCCTTAGCACCGCAGAAACAAAAGAGTCGTTTAGCTGAGTATCTTTGAATTCGGGACTAGATCATTATTAATTGCAAATAATGTGGGCAGCGCCCTGTTAAATGCAAGCCACTACAGTTATTGAGTAGGCTTTATTCAGCTTTCCAGGATTCAACGGACTTGGGTAGCCTCCCTAAATCATCGATTACGGCAATATGATGAGGAGGGGCATCAGACCAGCCCCACAAAACTAGGTTGCGGTTTTCTTCGGTACATCCCGGCGCAAAGCTTTGTACAATAACGCCTGCGTATCCAACTTCTTGCAATTTGTTGGCGAGTTGCCAAGTAGGAGGCTCCTGTCCTTGGTCTGCAATGTCTTCCCATGGACAAGCCAAATCAGCTTTAGTCAGGGTTAGTGCCTTTAATGTTTTAGTCTGCGTTAAATCGACTAAGTCGGCGCAATTGGCTTGATAAGCCACCAAAGTCATGGGCTGTGGTTTGAACGGGAAACCTTGCTGGGCTTCCATCCAGGCGGTGGTCGGGTCAAGTGACATATACAGGGCACTATTACCAGGCCTGTTAAATCGCCCACCATGTTTTTTTGCCCCGTCTCCAAACAATGGTTGGAATGACCACATAGGGTGGTGTGCACGGTAAACAATCCCCGAAAACTCAATTAATGGTATTTTCAAGCATAGCCGCCGTCGGCAATCCGGGAAAGGTAGGCCTTAACGGCAGCGGCCCGACCCTCCTTAACAAGGTCTTCTGCCGTTTTATCGCCAAAAGAGGGTAAAGGTTGAGATCTGAACCAGGCAAAAGCTCGGCCTGCGCCACCAGACCAGTCAGCTACGCGGTTGATGATTTCCACGGTATCCCTTAACCGAGCCTGTGTTGCTTTACTTTTGACGCGGTTGCTTTTAGAAACCGAATCACGCGATAAGCCGGTGACTTCCGCGAGGTCACTTTGCGTGATATGCAATACTCTGGCCAATGCGCTGGTCGCGACTAAGCCATCGTCGTTGATTACTGTGCGTAAAAATTCTATACTGCCCATATGCCTCAAAAAATGTACGTTTTTAGGGTATTATTGTAAGGCGTATTGATGATAATTCAAGCTAATCAGTAAAAAACCTTGATTTTACTGGGGGCATCTTTCAGAAACCCTATTACCCCATCATTGTCCCAATGATTCCAAGATATTATAAATTCTACGAGGAGTGGTTATGTTGCATATCAAAACTAAAAGAATTTCATTGCTTCTCTGTTTTTGCGTGATTATCGGGCTATCGTCTCCTGTGTTAACCCAGGCAGACGAAGTAAACTCGTGGGGCGGAGATTCAGGTAGTATAGATGCGGGAAAGGCTGCTGCACAAAAGGCGGCGGCAGCAAAAAGGGCGGCAAGGAAACAAAAGAAGGATGAGGAAAAAAAGGAAGCTGAGGCCAAAATGGAAGCGGAAGCTCAAAAGGGAGAAACGGTTGCAAAATAATTGGAATGAAAGCGTTACTGGAAGCTAAATAAATCGGACTAGGACATTGATTGATAACAGTTGACGATTGCCTAGTTCGGAACGGGCCAGCGTTATTCCATAGCAAGGAAACGTGAACGTTTATTTACGAGGCGATCGGCTTTGCCCATGGATACACATGCTGCCAAAACGATACCAAGCGACGGGTGGTGCTCATCGCCTTGCTGTACGATAATCAAATATCACATAAGTGCAAAGACTATAACCAGGCAATGAATGACATGGATAAAGACGATATTTGGCTTGTTTATGACGGTGAGTGCCCTGTGTGCAAATCGTATTGCAAATATATTCGCATCCGAGATGCCGTTGGCCGTTTACATCTAATTGATGCCCGTCAGCCCAGTGAAGTGCTGGATGAAATAACAGCGGCGGGTCTTGATATAGACCAAGGTATGGTCGTGAAATTTAACAATACCCTGTATTATGGAGCAGATGCTATTCAAATCCTTACTTTGTTAAGCACGCGATTTGGGATCTTTAATCGGATTAATTATCTTTTCTTTAGCTCAAAGGCCGGCGCAAAGCTGTTTTACCCCCTAGGGAAGGCAATTAGGACGCTATTACTCAAGGTGCTTGGTATTAAATACATCGATAATCTTAAGCAAAAAAACGACTAAGATTCTATATTAAAAAACAAGCGCCCGTAGCTCAGCTGGATAGAGTAATCGGCTTCGAACCGATTGGTCGGGAGTTCGAATCTCTCCGGGCGCACCATTACTAAATTCAAAAAAATTGATCTCGCCTATTGTTAACGGGCATAACCTATATAACGCAAATACAGGGAATCATGCCGCTTTTTGGGCGTGGACAATAGGGTTTAATTTATCTTTGCGCCTATCTAAACCTAACCGATCAAAGCTGCAATATCAACTATGTTCTTAACGCTTGGCTACCAGGTCTTGAATTTGCTTTATAAGCTTTTGTTGTCTATCCCTTTCCCCAAAATAGTACACCAACCCTTTTTCAATTTGTTTCTCCATAGGTTCGGAGGCTGACCCAAAAACGCCGTTGCCAATAAACAAGAATCTTTTTGATTCGGGATTCTTGTTTTGGAAATCGGTTATTCGCTCATGGACTTCCTGATCGACATACGACCTGATTTCGTCATCCGATTTTGCAGCCCAGGAAAAGTCCCCCCCTGCCGATTGCCGGATCACCTCCCAAGCGACAACGGGAATGGCAACCGTGACTCTATCGGGGTAACATTCGAAGTGGGTCTTCTCCAGTTCAAGGTATACGGTGTCTTGTTCAAAGCACTCATGGTATAGGTGAAAGCCAGGGCCATGGGCAAGTGTGGATTTTGTGGACATAGTCGGTTTCTCTGATTTGTACTTGGATTAGTCTGAATTGCGGCTCTTGAAAAGAAAATTATGAACTTAGTATTGAACCCCAATTTCTATTCGGTATTTCCGACAATTGGTGCACATTAACCGTAACTACGTAATGATCTTATGTGAGATGCCTTAATGGATCTTCCCCTGGGCCCAAAATACGTAAGATAAAAATCGCTTTGGCATCAATGCGATAGTAAATAGAGTGGGATTCATATACTTGGCGGCGGGCATTTTTTTTGATGTGGTTTTGGTCGCTTCCAATCAAAGGAAACTCGCAAATCATATCAAACGTCTTGAATAACCCGTCCCGATAAAGCCGGGCTTGTTTGATGCCGAAATTTTGGATCGAACATAATGCAATATTTTCAAGATCCTTCTCCGCTTTCTTAGAAAGCCGATAGCTAAGCATTAATTTCCGGTTAGCCGAATTTCAGCTTCAGCCCAAATTTCTTGCGGACTCCTTTCACTCATGCCACTTGATTCGGCTTCATCCAACAGATACCGAAGGTGGTTTTCCGCTTCACGCCTTTCTTGGTCTTTGCGAACCAAATCACGAAAATATTCACTGTCGTTCCCGTATTTACCCGATTCAACTTGGGTTTTCACCCATGATTCCATTTGTTCAGTGATGGTAATGGTTTTTCGCTGCATGGACATTAGTGTGCTCTCGCTAAAAGGTGTCTAATTCGTATGATATTATCATACTTTGTGCAAGTGCTGTGCGTAGATTCTATTTTCATTCATCAGCCGGAATAATTGTTGTTGTACCAGAGGCATAAACAATATCAATAATTTGTAATATTTATTTTAGCTTCTCGATAGCAGTCATTGGCTAATATCAACCATTTTTGTAAGATCGGCCAAAACCGGGCATTGGCAGTTGTTAAGAGCAGTCGGTCAAGTTAGGGGAAGGAGACATACGAAACTAGATAGAAATAACCTCGCCGCCGGCTTTGCCAAACAATTCCCCATGTCCCGTTACATTTTCATCGAACCCGCTAATTTTGGAACAATACGATTAATTGAGTGGATAATTAAGGAAGTTTTGGACTGAAATCACATAAATCTCTGTGCATATTCAATAAGATACTATATTTAGTTTCATCGATGCTTACTTTTAGATTATATGGGTGTATTTATCAGGACGGCATCATCAGAAATTCTTTGGTACTCCGATAACCAACAATAACTTAACTTTCACACGGCAAAAACTAGGTTAGCTTAATAGGAACAGTAAAATCAGTTTCGGCTACAGACACAACCCCTTTTATGCTAGTAGAGTAACTCTGTAATGCAAGACAATCTAAAATCTGAAGCTAGTTCATAGTTCCTTGCTTTTAC
>JABFSV010000019.1 GCA_013140405.1 Methyloglobulus sp.
ATGGATGTCATCACCGGCAAGACCCGCCCCGATACCGGTTCGGTATTTTTTGGCCAGACGATTGATTTATTGAAGCTGGATGAACCCGATATTGCCAAAGCGGGCATCGGCAGAAAATTCCAAAAGCCCACGGTGTTTGAAAAACTGAGCGTTTTTGAAAACCTGGAGCTCGCATTGGCTACCAATAAGGGCGTGTGGTCGACCTTATTCGCCAAGCTAAACTCGGAGCAACAGGATCGTATCGCCCAAGTGATGCAAACCATCGGCTTGGCGGAACACAGGCAACAGCAAGCGGGTGCCTTGTCGCATGGGCAGAAACAATGGCTGGAAATCGGCATGTTGCTAATGCAGGAGCCAAAAGTGATGCTGGTCGATGAGCCGGTGGCAGGTATGACTCACCAAGAGATCGAACGGACCGCGGAATTGCTTTTGTCCTTGCAGGGCGAACGCTCGATTGTCGTGGTGGAACACGATATGGAGTTCGTCCGCTCCATCGCCAAGCGGGTGACAGTGTTGCACGAAGGTTCGGTATTGACCGAGGGCACGATGGACGAAGTGCAAAACGATCCGCGGGTAATTCAGGTTTATTTGGGGGACTGATGCTGACAATTTCTGGCTTAAATCAATTTTACGGCGGCAGCCACACCTTATGGGATGTCGATTTGAAACTGCCTGCTGGTTCCAGCTTGTGCTTGATGGGGCGCAATGGCGTTGGTAAAACCACTTTACTAAAGTGCATCATGGGCTTGATTCCGGTGCGGGACGGTAGCATTGCGATGTTAGATGAGCCAATAACCCTGCTTAAGCCGGAGCGCCGTGCTGAATTGGGTATCGGTTATGTGCCGCAAGGCCGCGATATTTTTCCTTTGCTGACTGTGGAGGAAAATCTCAAGATTGGCCTACGCGCTGCTAGCAAGCAGGGTATCAAAAAAATCCCAGAGCATATTTTCGACATCTTTCCGGTGCTGAAACAAATGTTGAACCGGCGCGGCGGCGACTTGTCTGGCGGCCAACAGCAGCAACTCGCCATTGGTCGGGCGCTGGTTATTAATCCTAAACTGCTGATTCTGGACGAACCGACCGAAGGTATCCAACCCAATATTGTCAGTGAAATAGGCGATGTCATCATCCGCCTCAATAAGGCGAGGGGAATCCCCACTCCCTTATTGAAAACAGGCGAAGCAGGACGGGATGAGGTACGCGAAGGCATCATCAAAATCAAACAGGAACTGGGTGTGACCATTTTAATCGTCGAGCAAAAACTGCCTTTCGCCCGCAAGGTGGCCGACCAGTTTTTTATCATGGATCGTGGGCGCGGCGTGGCGGCCGGAGCAATGGCGGATTTGAACGAAAGTATGGTTAAACAATATTTGACGGTGTAGGTAAATCTATGAAAACAAGCTTGCAAGTTATCTCGACGTTGCTATTGGCAACTTGTTTGTTCCCTGTGTATGCACACACTGGGGTTGAAGTTACAAACGGCTTTTATACCGGCTTTGTCCATCCCTGGTCGGGCGTGGATCATATGTTGGTAATGTTCTTAGTGGGTTTGTACGCGGCAGCGTTAAAAGACCGCTCAGCAATTTTGTTGCCCTTCAGTTTTGTTGTGTTCATGATGGTGGGTGCAGCATCAGCTCACTTTGGCCTAAGCCTGCCTGCTGTTGAAAAAGCCATTGTGGTTTCTTTGTTGTTCATGGGTGCATTACTTGCTTTTAAACCACCTATGTATCGGTTAGTTACTCTTGTTCTGGTGTCTTATTTTGCCATGTGTCATGGCTATGCCCATGCCCATGCTATCGAAATTAGTCCTGGCGACGAACAATTCTATTTAATCGGTTTCGTTTTATCCACAGGGTTACTGCATGGTTTAGGTTTGTTCGCTGGACGGTTGGGGCAAAAGCATTTGATCTGTTTAAGGATGCTAACAGCAGTGTTTAGCATCTTTGTGGCAACCTTGGCCTTGGTTTACTAATTATGTTACCTAATGCTTATGTCCAATCTGCACAAACTGATGGCTGGGAAGCGGCCTTAAATTTACGATTTGCTAACCGTTTCAATAAGACCTTATTAGTCCAGAGAAACCATATTGGGCCGTTAACGGTTCAACGCCCGTTTTATCCCGAGGGCGATGTCTGTCACGTTTACCTGTTGCACCCGCCCGGCGGGATTGTCGGCGGTGATAATTTGACCATAGGCATTAATGCCGAAATCGGCAGCCATGCCCTGATTACCACGCCAGCGGCAGGCAAGTTTTACCGGAGCGATGGTCTATGGGCAAGCCAGAAAGTGAATATCGATGTCGCTGATTACGCTGCTGTGGAATGGTTGCCGCAAGAAACGATTATCTATCAGGGGGCGCAGCTTAAATCCACGATTAACATCAATTTGGCGAAGAGTGCGCGATTTATCGGTTGGGAGATTTTGTCCTTGGGTCGCCCGGCCAGCGGCGAAGGCTTTGATTACGGCGAGATTGATTTGAACTGGCAAATCCATTGCGAACAACGCCCCTTATTTCTGGAACGCTTACGCTTGGATGCAGAAGCCTTTGCTGCCCGCTGGGGACTGCAAGGCTTTTCGGCTTGCGGTACTTTTTTTGCCAAAACCGCCAATAAGCAAAGCTTGGCCGCTGTGCAAAACCTGATCGCAAATGAATCCTTCCGCGGCGTGACTTTGATCGACGATATTTTAATTTGCCGTGCCTTGGATGCGCGTAGCGACAGATTACGTGCGTTTTTCGAGCAAGTCTGGGCAACTATAAGGCCGGAAGTTGTGCAACGGCATAGCCGTATTCCCCGTATTTGGTTGACTTAACAATAACATCATGCAATTAACACCTCGTGAAAAAGACAAACTGCTGATTTTTACCGCCGGGTTATTGGCTGAGCGGCGCAAGGCGAAAGGCTTGAAGTTGAATTACCCGGAATCCGTTGCCTACATTAGCGCCGCCATTCTGGAAGGTGCGCGGGAAGGAAAGACGGTTGCCGAACTGATGGAATTTGGCCGTACCTTGCTCAATCGTGATGATGTGATGGAAGGCATTGCCGAGATGCTGCCCGATGTGCAGGTAGAAGCGACCTTTCCTGATGGCAGCAAGCTAGTCACCGTTCACAATCCGATAGAGTAGGAGCCGCAAATGATTCCAGGAGAAATTATTCCCGCTGAAGGTGAGCTGGAACTCAACGTTGGCCGCGCCGTTATTAACGTGCTTGTCGCCAACAGCGGCGACCGGCCAATCCAGGTCGGCTCGCACTATCATTTTTACGAAACCAATCCGGCGCTCATGTTTGAAAGGGAGCTAACTAAAGGTTTCAGATTGGATATCCCGGCTGGCACTGCCGTCCGTTTTGAACCCGGCCAACACCGAGAAGTACAGTTGGTAGCGTATGCCGGATTGCGCCGGATTTACGGGTTTCGTCAGGCGGTCATGGGTGCATTGGAGAATGAGGAATGAGCAAGATAAGCCGACAAGCCTATGTCGATATGTTTGGTCCGACTACCGGCGACAAAGTCCAGTTGGGCGACAGCGGCTTAATACTTGAGGTTGAAGCCGACCGGACCGTGTATGGCGACGAAGTGAAATTCGGCGGCGGCAAAGTTATCCGTGATGGTATGGGGCAAAGCCAGCTCGATTCCCTGACAGCTGTTGATTTGGTTATCACCAATGCCCTGATTGTCGATTATTGGGGCATCATCAAGGCCGATGTCGGCATTAAAAATGGGCGTATTACGGGGATTGGCAAGGCAGGCAATCCGGATACACAGCAAGGTGTCGATATTATCATCGGCCCTGGAACGGAAATTATTGCCGGTGAAGGCCAAATTTTAACGGCAGGCGGCATCGATGCCCACATTCATTTTATTTGCCCGCAGCAAATCGACGAAGCGCTGATGTCCGGTGTGACCACCATGATAGGCGGCGGCACGGGGCCAGCAACCGGCACCAATGCGACGACTTGCACCCCTGGGCCGTGGAATATCCACATGATGTTGCAGGCATTGGACGGCTTTCCCATGAATTTCGGCTTATTGGGCAAAGGCAATGCCAGCCTGCCGTCGGCACTGGAAGAACAGGTTTGCGCCGGGGCGATGGGTTTGAAACTGCATGAAGACTGGGGTACGACACCCGCTGCGATAGATTGTTGTTTATATGTCGCCGACCATTACGATGTGCAGGTTGCCATCCACACCGATACGCTCAATGAATCCGGCTTTGTCGAAGATACTTTTGCGGCATTCAAGGGTCGAACTATCCATACCTACCATACCGAAGGCGCGGGCGGTGGTCATGCGCCTGATATTATCAAGGCTTGCGGGGAAGCAAATGTGTTACCTTCATCCACCAATCCGACCCGGCCTTATACCATCAACACGGTCGACGAACATCTGGACATGTTGATGGTTTGCCATCATCTTGACCCAAGCATTCCTGAAGATGTGGCCTTTGCCGAATCACGCATCCGTCGCGAAACCATTGCCGCCGAAGATATATTGCACGACCTCGGCGCGTTTTCCATGATCTCGTCCGATTCGCAGGCGATGGGGCGGGTCGGTGAAGTGGTGATCCGCACCTGGCAAACTGCCCATAAAATGAAAGCCCAACGTGGCTCGTTAAAAGAAGATTCGAGAAGTAACGATAATTTCCGCATCAAACGTTACATTGCCAAGTACACGATCAATCCGGCTATCAGCCACGGCATCGCGCATGAAGTAGGTTCGATTGAACTCGGCAAATTGGCGGATCTGGTGCTGTGGCATCCGGCATTTTTTGCTACTAAACCTAGTCTTATTTTAAAAGGCGGTTTTATCGCCGCTGCGCCGATGGGCGATCCGAATGCGTCGATCCCCACGCCACAACCCGTACATTACCGTCCCATGTTTGGTGGATTTGGCTCAGCCGCCTCGGCGACCTCCCTCTTCTTTTTACCGAAGGTGGCCGTCGAATACGATGTGGCGGCCAAGCTAAAACTTAAGAAACAGATCGGCGTGGTGTCCGGCACCCGCACCATT
This sequence comes from Methyloglobulus sp., assembly GCA_013140405.1. Taxonomy (GTDB): domain Bacteria; phylum Pseudomonadota; class Gammaproteobacteria; order Methylococcales; family Methylomonadaceae; genus Methyloglobulus. Next base: position 5,008 of record JABFSV010000019.1, read on the forward strand.
GGTAAAAAAGACTTAATCCATAATCATTACCAGCCTCATATTGAAGTCGATTCACAAACTTACGAGGTGCGTGCCGATGGCGAATTGCTCACCTGCGAACCGGCTACGGTTCTGCCCTTTGCCCAACGTTATTTTCTATTTTGATCATGCTAAAATTAACCGAGCTTTCCCAAAGCACAACAGATACGGACGATGTCGTTACCTTGCCTTTTGAGTATCGCCAGAAAAGCCGTTTGCTCAGCCAGACCGACAAGGGAGCAAAAATAGGGATATTTTTACCGCGCGGACAAACCTTGCAGCATGGTTATATTTTGACGGGGCAAGATGACTATCGCGTGAAGGTACAGGCAGCGGCAGAATCCCTGTCGGTTGTACGAACCGACGATGCCTTATTATTCTCTCGTGCCTGTTACCACCTGGGTAATCGCCATATTCCTCTACAGATTTTGCCCGACGAACTGCGCTTTCAAACCGATCATGTTCTGGATCAGATGCTGGTGGGCTTGGGATTAACGGTCAGCCATGAATCCCTGCCTTTTGAGCCGGAACAGGGCGCTTATCATAATCATGGTCACTGATCTTAAATTATTGCGCTTGCTGCAACTAGTCAGCCCCGGTTTGCCGATTGGGATGTACAGTTATTCACAGGGCATGGAAAGTGCGGTTGCAGACGGCTGGATTAGCAAAAGCGAAGAAACCCAAGAATGGTTGGCTGGCATCCTGAAAACCAGTTTTGCCCATATCGACCTACCCATTCTGGACAGGCTTTATTCGACCTGGGAAAACGGCGACCTTGATCAGGTGGCTTATTGGTGCCAGACCTTGATAGCTTATCGGGAAACCGGCGAATTGCGCCTGGAAGACCGGCATAGCGGGCAGGCGTTGGCGCGGCTGTTGTCTTCGCTGGGCTTTGCTGAGATGCAAAGCTGGAGCCGCCATCCCGAAGCGACGCTGGCAGGAATGTTCAGCTTTGTCGCCGTTCAATGGCAGATTCCCAAACAGCAGATGTTGATAGGTTATTGCTGGAGCTGGCTAGAAAACCAAGTGCTGTGCGCGGTCAAGCTGGTTCCGCTAGGACAGGTCGCTGGCCAGCAATTGCTGATAGCGCTAACTGAAACCATTCCTAGTTTGGTTGAGCAAGCCCTGCAAATTGAAGACAAAGACATCGGCGGCAGCGCCTTTAGTCTGGCCTTGGCCAGTAGCCGTCATGAAATGCAATATTCCCGCTTATTTCGTTCCTGAGAGTAAAATATGAATGATAAACCTATATTAAGAGTCGGCATCGGTGGCCCTGTCGGTTCCGGCAAAACTGCGCTAGTCGATGCGCTTTGCAAAGCGATGCGCGAGCAATTCGAAATCGGTGTGGTCACCAACGACATTTATACGCGCGAAGACCAGCAATTCCTCATCCGCAGTCAGGCTCTGCCGGAAGAGCGCATCATGGGCGTGGAAACTGGCGGTTGCCCGCATACGGCTATACGTGAAGATGCCTCAATGAATCTGGCGGCTGTGGACGAGCTGAGCCAACGTTTTAACAACCTCGATTTCATCATGGTGGAAAGCGGCGGCGATAACCTCAGCGCTACCTTTAGCCCGGAACTCGCCGATCTGACAATCTACGTGATCGACGTCAGTGCTGGCGACAAGATCCCGCGCAAAGGCGGCCCAGGCATTACCCGCTCCGACTTGTTAGTCATCAATAAAATCGACTTGGCACCTTATGTCGGCGCATCGCTTGAGACGATGGAGCGCGATGCCAAACTTATGCGCGGCGAACGGCCATTTGTATTTTCCAATCTGAAAACAGGCAGTGGCTTAAAGGACATCACCGCCTTTATAGTTGAAAAGGGTATGTTGAATTAAACTGAAAGCGTAGAATAAATTTAAAAAGGCTCTAGACTATCAGGAGAGATTAAAATTTCTGACGAGTTGCCATAATTCAGTGGCCAGTTCGTCAGGTTGTTTCTTCCATCGCCACTCCGATTCTTTCAGGTGGAGTCGGAAGTTTACCGAG